>NZ_JACBWZ010000230.1 GCF_013870595.1 Streptomyces sp. WELS2
GGTGGTCTCCGTGCGGGCTCCGTCCCCGGAGCGGGCGGTGCGCTGGGCGGCCGACTGCCGCGCGGCGGGTCTGGCCGTGGGCTGTTTCCGTCCTCCTTCCGTGCCCGACGGCGTCTCACGGCTGAGGCTGACCGCCCGCGCGGACCTCTCCGGGGCCGAGATCGAACGCGCTGTACGGGTCATCGGCGAAACGCGACCATGAGTCGGCGTGACACGGCCGTGAATCCCTCGAAAACAATGAAGGATTGAGCGAATCCGATCAGAGGGTGGATCGGAGCGTGGTCAGAGGGCGGTCACAAATCCCGTCCAGCTCTCGGGGGAGAAGAGCAGGGCGGGTCCGGCCGGGTTCTTCGAGTCGCGCACGGCGAGCAGTCCGGCCGCGGGGCCGGAGCGCGGCCGTGCCGTCTCCACGCAGTTGTTCGCGCCCGTGCTGCGGCTGCTGCGCAGCCAGCGCACCTCGTGCAGGTCGGTACTGACGGGGACGTTCCGAGGCAGAGCTGACATGGTGCCTCCTTACACGCCGTCACCTATCCCGGCGATGTAGTCCAACGAGTCCTCGGGGGAAAGGGCGTGGAACTGAAGGGTGCTGAAGGCCTCGGAGTAGGCCATCAGGTCTTCTTTCCGTTCCAGGTAGAGGCTACTCGTCAACTGGTCGAGAACAACCACGTCCAGATCAGAAGTGCTCGGAAATGAGAAGATAACGAAAGGCCCGGTGAGGCCGATATGCGCCCCCGCCGTGAAGGGCAGCACCTGGAGCCGTACCTGCGGCAGCCGGGCCGCCTCCATCAGCCGCCGGCGCTGCCGGGCCATCACCCCCGGACCGCCCACCTCGCGGCGCAGCACCGCCTCGTCCAGTACGGCGCTCAGCGCCAGCGGCGGGTCCGACCGCAGCACGTCCTGGCGGGCCAGACGCACCTCCACCAGGGTGTCCAGGCGGTCCTCGTCCAGGTCCTTCACGGCGGCCCGGGTCACCGCGCGGGCGTACTCCGCCGTCTGCAGCAGGCCGGGCACCACCGTGGTCTCCAGGGTGCGCATCGCGCTCGCCTGCGACTCCAGGCTGATGAAATCCCGGTACGTGGGCGGCAGTACGCCCCGGTAGGCGTGCCACCAGCGGTGCCGGCCGCTGGTCTCCTCCGACCCCGCCAGTATCAGCAGCAACTCGCGCAGATGCCTGTCCCGCACCCCGTAGGCGTCCAGCAGCAACCGCAGATCGGCCGGTTTCACGCCGCTGGCGCCGGTCTCGATACGGCTCACCTTCGACTGGTGCCAGCCGACCAGCCGGGCCGCCTCACCGCTGGTGAGCCCGGCGCCGGTGCGCAGCGCGCGCAGCTCGGCGCCCAGCTTGCGGCGGCGCACCGCGGGACCGTTCTGCATGGGCTCCTCCTTACTCCGTCCGGACCGCCCCGATACGGTCTCGCGTCGCACGGTTCACCGCTTCGGGCGACAGATATATGCATATCTTGGTGGATCGCCCCCCGTGACCGTCCCGGTGATGGCAGTCTGACGGACAAGCACCAGTCCGGGACCGTACTCGAACCCACCGCCGTATGGCGGGCCGCGGTCCCGTTGGGAAAGGGACGACGTCGCCATGGCAGACCATCTGGAAGCCTCCGTCACTCTGCCGAGCGATCCCGCCTCGGTCTCGGCCGCGCGCTCCTACGTCGTGGGCACTCTCGCGGAGTGGGGCCTGCCCGCGGACACCGAGACGGCCGACACCGTCCGGCTCATCGTCTCCGAACTCGCCACCAACGCCGTGCAGCACACCTTCGGCCAGTCACCCACCTTCACCGTCGACATCGCGCTGCACCATGACGAACAGTTGCGCATCGGTGTCACGGACAGCCACCCCCGCTTCCCGAAGAGACTGCCCGCCGCGGTCCAGCAGGACAATGGGCGCGGCATGGTGATCATCCGCTGGCTCACCGCGGAGTGCGGCGGCCGGCTCCGCGTCCGTCCGACCAGCGAGGGCGGCAAGACGGTCTCCATCGAACTGCCCTGGTGCCTGCCGACGGCACCGGTCCCGGCCGGGCAATCCCCGGAGCCTCCGACGGCCTGACGGCCGGCGGTCGTCAGGGGGAGGGGGCCGGGGTGGTCGGGACACCCGGCCCGGTCGCCCCCGACAGCCGCCCGGGTACCCGTGGGCGCGCGTTCCGGTGACTCGGGGCGGGAGCCCCGGGCTGAGGCGCCTCGCCTGCGGTGTACGGCGCCCGGGACACCGATCCGGAAAGCGAGCGCCCGTACGGCGACCGGCCGAGCCGGCACACACCGACCAGGCCCGCGCCCGGGCCGACCCCGGCAGGGCGAAGCCATGTCACGGTGCCGGGCAGTCACCCGGCCTCCGGGTTTCCCGTGTGCCCGCCCGCGCCGGCGGGTGGCCGTGGCGTCGAGCGCCGGGCTCCGGGTCTGCCCGTCCGTGCGGGTGGGTGGCGGATGGTGGCCTGCCGAGTGTTCCGGGTTCGGGTCTGTCCGCCGTGCCGGTGGGGCGGCCGGTGGTGGTCCGGTGTGTGTTGCGGGCCCGCGTTGCTCGCCTGCGCCGGCGGGTGGCCGTGGCGCGGAGCGCTGTGGTTCCGGGTCTGCCCGTCCGTGCCGCTAGGTCGGCGGGTGCGGCGCGTGTTGTGGGTCCGGGGCTGCCGGGCGGCTCTGGAAGGCAGCCGTGGTGGTTCGGCGGGTGTTGCGGGTCCGGACCGGTGCCCCCGCGCTCGAGGGGACCCAGGGCGGTCCTGCGAGTGCTCCGGGCCCCGAACCTGCCCGTCGGTGCTCGTCCCGACGCACCCCACGGCTGCCTTCGGAGGGGGCCTGCCGGCCGCTCCGGGAAGGCGGCGCCTTCCGGTTGGGTATCTCGACGGTGGCCCCGCGCCCGCACGGGCCCCGTGGCCGTCGTGGGCGGACCTGGCGCACCCCGGCCCGCCCCACGGCCTTGGGCGGGCCGGAGGGGCGCCGGTGGTGCGCCGGAGCGGCCCTGCTGCCGGAGCCGCTCCCCGCCGTGCGGACGGGTCAGCCGACCCGGCCGTACCAGACGCTCCTGGTCCAGATCTTCTGGAGCTTCACCACGTCCCCGGTCTTCGGGGCGTGCCAGATCTTGTTGTGGCCGGCGTAGATGCCGACGTGGTAGACGCTGGAGCCCGAGTGGAAGAAGACCAGGTCACCGGCCTTGCGGTTGCGGGCGGAGATGTGGTGCGTCTTGTTGTACTGCTGGGCGGCGGTGCGCGGCAGCTTCTTGCCGGCCTTCTTGAACGAGTACAGCGTCAGCCCCGAGCAGTCGAATCTGTTCGGTCCGGTGGCGCCCCACCGGTACGGTGAGCCCTTCTTGGAGGCCGCGACCTTGAGCGCTTTCGACGCGATCGTCGCGGCGGAGGCGTCGGTGGCGAGACCGGGCACCGCGATCGAGCCGCCCACGGCGGCGAGGGTGAGAGCCGAGGCCGTACCGGCCCGGGCCATCAGCGACGGGACTCGATTGAGCGCAGTCATGCGCAACCCTTCGTCAGCCGCCTGTGAAGGATGACCTGTCGGATTCGGGCTGGCGAAGTAGCCCGGCCGCGTTGCCACGGCTTCACCCCAAGGGCCGCCCGGAACCTCCGCCCCCGCCCGACCTCTGTCGGACGGCTGGACATCCGTTCCGGCGAACCCGCCTTGCTTGGGTCCTCCACTCCTGCCGATCCACTTCCGTCGACCGGTCATCCGGGCGGCGGCAGGACTCGGCGTCCGCCCGGACCGCCCCGCCGCGGTGGCGGGGGCTTGTCGTCAGACAGGGATCTTGGCTCACAACTGTCTGAAAATCCCAACGGAATCGGGGATTTGTGGTGTTCCTCACCACTCACCCGTTCGGGTGGACAGTGCTCTGTTCGAGACCCCGTCAGTTCCCCGCCGTAGCCCCGGACCTGGGGTGATGTCCTCGCCGGCGATCCGTCGACCCGTGCTTTGCGCAACTCGGGAGGCCCGGAAAACGATCGGGATGTACACCGGTCGGCGGTACGTCGTTCGGGCCGTTTCAACTCCGGTCCGAACGACGCGTGTCGACATATCGGCGTCGTCGGACCGGACCGGTGTCCGCCTCAGCCGACGTCGTCCGGCGGGAGCGCGACGCGAGCGGCCCGGCGCTCGCCGTCCAGCACCCGCAGCGCCCGTGCCAGCGTGTCCCCGTGCAGCTCCGTCTCACCCCGCTGGTGCATCAGCGCGAGCGCGTCCCGCAGCTCTGCCGCCTTGCGCACCAGGGCCTGGGCGGCACGCAGCCCGCCGTAGGTGTGTCCGGGCCGGGCCGGATTGACCCGGCCCAGCAGGTCGACGGCCTCCAGGTAACGATCGATCAACTCGCCCTCGGCGCGGGTCAGGGCGGGCAGTGGTGGCAGTTCCGGCAGCATGGGCGGCTCACCTCGCGTCCGGTGCGCCGGGCGTGTCCCGGCGGCTGGGCACGATCCCGTCGACCAGACCGTACGCGAGCGCCCCGGGGGCGTCGAGGATGAGGTCGCGCTCCAGGTCCTCGTGGACCTGCGCGGCCGTGCGCCCCGTGTGCCGGACGAGCATCTCCTCCAGGGTGGCGCGGACCCGGGTCAGTTCCCCGGCCCGGAGGAGCAGGTCGCTCGGCCGGCCGCGCACCGGCTCGGGCAGTGCCGGCTGTTCCAGCACGACCCGGGCGCCGGGCAGCGTGAACCGCTTCCCCGGGGCGCCGGCGGCGAGCAGCACCGCGGCCGGGCCGGCGGCCTGCCCCAGGCAGTAGGTCGCCACGTCACAGCTGACGTAGCGCATCGTGTCGTAGATCGGCGCCATGGCGTCGAAGGAACCGCCGGGCGAGTTGACGTACAGCGTGATGTCCCGGTCCGGGGCCCGGTGCTCCAGATACATCAGCTGGGCCGTCACATCGCCGGCCGTCGCGTCGTCGACCGGTGCGCCGAGGAAGACGATCCGGTCCTGGAAGAGCCGCGCGTACGGGTCCAGGGTGCGCACGGTGCCCGAGGCGCGCTCGGTGAACTCGGGCAGGACGTACCGGGCGGACGGTCGGTGCATGGACATACCCCTCCTCTGACGAGGCCCCGATGGGCTCGACTTCTGTACAGAATGTACATGACGTACGGCACGTTATGATGGAGGCATGGCCTACGAGATTCCGGTGACGCAAGCCAGGGCTGAGCTCGCCGACCTGATCAACCGGGTGGTGTACGGCGGTGAGCGCGTCGTCGTGACCCGGCACGGCAAGCCGCTGGTCGCGCTGGTCTCGGCCGCCGACCTGGAGCGACTGGACGCGCTGGACGAACCGGGCGAGGAGCGGATCGTCAGCTCGGTCTCCGGGGTGCACGACGCCGGTGCCGTGCCGCGCGAGCGGCAGCGCTTCGGGATCGCGGCGGAGCACCGCCGGCCGGACACTCCCTGAGTCCGGCCGCCGCCGTCTCTGCGGGAGCCCATAGCACGGTCATGGGCCGGCCAAGGTCTGGTTAACGTCGTTGAAACTCCGACCCTCTAGCCTGCGCATCCACGCCATCAGGGGTATTTCTGCCCGGAATTGAGAGCGATCCGGGGAATTTGTCTGTGTGTTACACCTATCCCCGTCGCGATGGCTGCGGCAACCGGACCCCGCACGGTCCGGAGCAAGGACAGTGAGGTGGGACGTGCAACTGACCCCGCACGAGCAGGAGAGGCTGCTGATCCATGTGGCGGCCGACGTCGCCGAGAAGCGCAAGGCCCGTGGACTGAAGCTCAACCACCCCGAAGCGGTCGCCCTCATCACGTCGCACGTCCTGGAGGGCGCACGCGACGGCCGCACGGTCGCCGAGCTGATGTCCTCCGGCCGCAAGGTCCTGACCAGGAACGACGTCATGGACGGCGTGGCCGAGATGATTCATGACGTGCAGGTGGAGGCCACTTTCCCGGACGGCACGAAGCTCGTCACCGTCCACGAGCCGATCATCTGAGGGGCGCCGCGATGATTCCCGGAGAGATCCTGTTCGCGGACGACCCCGTCACCTTCAACGACGGTCGCGAGGTCACTCGTCTGACTGTTCTCAACGCCGCCGACCGGCCCGTCCAGGTCGGCTCCCACTACCACTTCACCGAGGCCAACCCCGGCCTCGAGTTCGACCGCGCGGCCGCCCGCGGCAAGCGCCTGAACGTCGCCGCGGGCACCGCCGTCCGCTTCGAACCCGGCATTCCCGTCGAGGTCGAGCTGGTGCCGCTGTCCGGCGCCCGGATCGTCCCCGGGCTGCGCGGCGAGACCGGAGGTGCCCTCGATGCCTGAGATCTCCCGCGGCGCCTACGCCGACCTGTTCGGCCCCACCACCGGCGACCGCATCCGGCTCGCCGACACCGACCTGCTGATCGAGATCGAGGAGGACCGCTCCGGCGGCCCCGGTGCCTCCGGTGACGAGGCGGTCTTCGGCGGCGGCAAGGTCATCCGCGAGTCCATGGGCCAGTCCCGCGCCACCCGGGCCGAGGGCGCCCCCGACACCGTGATCACCGGTGCCGTCGTCGTGGACCACTGGGGCATCGTCAAGGCCGACGTCGGCATCCGCGACGGCCGGATCACCGCCCTCGGCAAGGCCGGCAACCCCGACACCATGGACGGCGTCCACCCCGACCTGGTCATCGGCCCGGAGACCGAGATCATCGCGGGCAACGGCCGCATCCTGACCGCCGGCGCCATCGACGCCCATGTCCACTTCATCTGCCCCCAGGTCGCCGACGAGGCGCTGGCCTCCGGCATCACCACCCTGGTCGGCGGCGGCACCGGACCCGCCGAGGGCTCCAAGGCCACCACCGTCACCCCCGGCCCCTGGCACCTGGCCCGGATGCTGGAGGCGATGGAGGCCTACCCGGTCAACGTCGGCTTCCTCGGCAAGGGCAACACCGTCAGCCACGAGGCGATGCTCTCCCAGATCCGCGGCGGCGCCGTCGGGCTGAAGCTGCACGAGGACTGGGGCTCCACGCCCGCCGTCATCGACGCCGCGCTCACCGTCGCCGACCGGACCGGCATCCAGGTCGCCATCCACACCGACACCCTGAACGAGGCGGGCTTCGTCGGCGACACCCTCGCCGCGATCGCGGGCCGGGGCATCCACTCGTACCACACCGAGGGTGCCGGCGGCGGTCACGCGCCCGACATCATGACCGTGGTCTCGCAGGCCAACATCCTGCCCAGCTCCACCAACCCGACCCGGCCCTTCACCGTCAACACGACCGAGGAACACCTCGACATGCTGATGGTGTGCCACCACCTCAACCCGGCCGTCCCCGAGGACCTGGCGTTCGCCGAGTCCCGGATCCGGCCGTCCACCATCGGCGCGGAGGACATCCTCCACGACCTCGGCGCGATCTCGATCATCTCCTCCGACTCCCAGGCCATGGGCCGGGTCGGCGAGGTCGTCCTGCGCACCTGGCAGACCGCGCACGTCATGAAGCGCCGGCGGGGCGCGCTGCCCGGCGACGGCCGCGCCGACAACCACCGGGTACGGCGCTACGTCGCCAAGTACACCATCAACCCGGCGCTCGCCCAGGGCCTGGCCGCCGAGACCGGGTCCGTGGAGACCGGCAAGCTCGCCGACCTGGTGCTGTGGGAGCCCGCCTTCTTCGGGGTCAAGCCGCTGCTGGTGATCAAGGGCGGCCAGATCGCCTACGCGCAGATGGGCGACGCCAACGCGTCCATCCCCACCCCGCAGCCCATCCTGCCGCGCCCGATGTACGGCGCGATCGGCCGGGCCCCCGCCGCCAACTCGGTCAACTTCGTGTCCGCCCTGGCCGTCGAGGACGGGCTGCCGGAGCGGCTCGGGCTCGGCAAGCGGTTCGTGGCGATCGAGTCCACGCGCGCGGTCACCAAGGCCGACATGCGGGAGAACGACGCCATGCCGGACGTCCGGATCGATCCCGACAGCTTCGCCGTGCACATCGACGGCGAGCTGGTCGAGGCCACCCCGGCCGCCGAACTCCCCATGGCCCAGCGCTACTTCCTCTTCTGACAGGCGTTTTCCACGATGACACGGGCAGCACTGCTCGTCCTGGCCGACGGCCGCTTCCCCGCCGGAGGGCACGCGCACTCCGGCGGGGCCGAGGCCGCCGTCAAGGCCGGACGCATCACCGACCCCGCGAGCCTGGAGGAGTTCTGCCGGGGCCGCCTGCACACCGCCGGGCTGGTCGCGGGCGCGCTGGCGGCGGCGGCCGTGCTCGGCGCCGATCCGCGCGAGCTGGACGCGGCGGCCGACGCCCGCCCCCCGTCCCC
>NZ_JACBWZ010000231.1 GCF_013870595.1 Streptomyces sp. WELS2
GCCTTGCGGTCGGTCTTGCCGTTGGCGGTCAGCGGGAGGCTCTCCCGCCAGTGGAAGGCCGAGGGCACCATGTAGGAGGGCAGCGCCGCCGCGAGCCGCTCGCGCAGCGTCCCGGGCGGGATCCGCCGGCCGGTGTGGAAGGCGATCAGATGCTTGTTGCCGCCGCCCCGCTCGGCGACGACCACCGCGCCGTCGCGCACCCCGGCCACCCGCAGCAGCGTGTTCTCGATCTCGCCGATCTCGATGCGGAAGCCGCGGATCTTGACCTGGTTGTCCCGGCGGCCGAGGAACTCCAGCTTGCCGCCCGGATGCCAGCGGCCCAGGTCACCGCCCAGATACAGCCGCTCACCGGGGTGGTACGGGTCCGTCCGGTACGCCTCCCGGGTCCGCTCGGGATCGTTCACGTAGCCCCGGCCCACGCACACGCCGGAGAACGCGATCAGCCCCGGGGCGCCCAGCGGCACCAGCGACAGGTGCTCGTCGACGACGTACACGCGGACGTTGTGCACCGCGCGGCCCAGCAGCACCCGGTCCGGCACGCCGTCCAGCACCTCGTGGTTGGTGTCGTCCGAGGTCTCGGTCAGCCCGTAGGCGTTGAGCAGCCGGATCCCCGGCTGGAGCGCGAACCAGCGCTGGGTCAGCTCCCGCTTCAGCGCCTCCCCGGTCACCGACACGCACCGCAGGTCCGGCAGCGCGCGCGGACGCTGTTCCAGGTACGAGACCACGACCTCCAGGTAGGAGGGCACGAGCTGGGCCACGGCGACCCGGCCGCGCACCAGCGTGTCCACGAACCGCTCCACGTCCGTGATCACGTCCTGGCCGACCAGCAGGGTCCGTCCGCCGGTCAGCAGCGCGGACAGCAGCTGCCACAGCGAGATGTCGAAGCACTGCGGCGCCGTCTGCGCCACCACCGACCCCTCGCCGATCCCCAGGTCGCCGATCTTGGCGTACAGGTGGTTGAGCAGGCCCGCGTGTTCGCACATCGCCCCCTTCGGCTCCCCCGTGGAGCCGGAGGTGAAGTAGATGTACGCCAGCCGGCCGGGCTCGATCGGCAGCCCGGGGTCGGTGTCGGGGTGCGGCTCGGAATACGCCGTCTCCACCGGCAGCCTCACGGCCCCCGGTACGGCCGCCAGCGCCTCGTCGAGGTGCTCGGTGCCGCCGGACCCGGTGAGCACCAGCCGGCACTCCGCCCGGGTCAGCATGGCCGCGATCCGGCCCGCCGGGAAGTGCGGCTCGACGGGCAGATAGACACCGCCCGCCTTGAACACCGCCAGCGTCGCAGCCAGCCAGTCCAGATCGCGCTCGGTGACGACCGCGACCACGTCCTCCGGGCCCAGCCCGCGCTCCAGCAGGGCGTGCGCCAGCCGGTTGGCGCGCGCGTTCAGCTCCCCGTACGTCCACGTCCGCTCGCCGTGCACGGCGGCCACCCGGTCCGGGTGCTCCCGCGCCCGCCGCTCGAACAGCTCGTGCGCGCGGGCGTCCGGCAGCTCCCGGCGCGGTCCCGCCAGCCCCTGGAGCTGCTCGCGCACCTCCTCGGCCGAGAGCAGGCTCTGCTGGCCGTGGTCGGCGTCCGGGGCGGCGGCCAGCAGGGCGAGGGCCTTCAGGTGGTAGCCGCCGATCCGGGCGGCGGCACCGGCGTCCAGTACGTCGGTGCGGTACCGCAGGCGCAGGGCCAGCCCGCCGCCCCGGTCGTACCAGCGGACGTGCAGCACACCCTCGTCGGCGCCCGGCCCGCCGGCACCGGCACCCCGCGCACCCTCGGGGCCTTCGGTGCCTTCGGGGCCCTCGGGACCGAACACCACCTCGTACGGCGGCTCGGTCAGGCCCAGCTCGCGGCGCAGCCCGGCCACCGGGAACTCGCGGTGCGCCAGCAGCTCGGCCTCGGCGCGCTCGGCTGCCGTCACCAGCGCCCGCCAGGACCCCGGCGGGACGGTCAGCCGGCACGGCAGCGGCTCGCCGCGCACCCCGGCGGTGTACCCCGTCACCACCTCCGGCTCACCGGACAGCGCGGCCAGCACCTTGGCGTGCGCCGCCAGCAGCACCGCGCTCAGCGGGAGCCCGGAGCGCCGCACCAGGGCGCGCACCGCGGCCGTCACCTCCTCCGGGACCGCCGTCTCCTGCTCCAGCACACCCGGCACCGGCTCCGGCACCCAGCGCGGCACCACGGTCGCGCCGCCGGCGGTCAGCACACGGCTCCAGTAGTCCCGGTCGGCTTCCACGCGCGTTTCCATCGATGGCCTTCCTCACCTGGTGGCGGCAGCGGCGGCGTCGGTCTTCTTCTCGGCCAGGTCCGGCGGGAGGACCCCGCCGCCGGCCTCCGGCATGTCCACGGCCGGGTTGCCGCCCCAGTGGGCGTTCGGGGGGACCTCCTCGCCCTTCATCAGGAAGGAGTCGGGGGCCAGCACCGAGCCCTCGCCCATGGTCACGCCGTAGTGCACATGGGCGGCGACGCCCAGCGTGCAGCGGGCGCCGAGCGTGATGCCGTCGGACTTGAAGGTGCCGTCCTCCTGCGAGTGGCACTGGATCTTGCTGCCGGCGTTGAGGGTGCACTCGTCGCCGACGGCGGCGAGGGTCCGCTCGGTCATGAAGCAGCCGTCGTCGAACACCCGCCTGCCCATGCGCACCCCCAGCAGCCGCCACACGAGGCTCTTGTAGGGGGTGCCGTTGAAGATGTTCAGGTACTGCACCGGGATCTTCCACAGGCGCTCGTGCAGCCAGAAGTTCCGGTCGTAGATGGAGCACAACTGGGGCCGCAGCGCCCGGAACCCGGTCATGCAGCGTTCCACCAGCACGTAGTAGGCGGTGGACAGCAGCAGTGTCAGCGCCAGGTACAGGGCGATCACCACATGGCCGGCCGCGCCGTACAGGTCGACCGAGACCAGGGCCAGCAGCGTCAGCAGGAACACGTGCAGCCAGCGCGCGAACAGCATCAGCGTCATCGACAGCAGGTTGTAGCGGTTCTTCGCGGCCAGGTGGCGGCGCAGTTCCTCGCCCGTGCGCAGATGGTCGAACCGGGCGTCGCGGTCCACCGAGCGGGGGATCTCGAACGGCGGCGAGCCGAGCAGCCCGACGTTCGTGCGCACCTCGCCGTCCAGCGGCACCAGCACCTTGGTCGCGAGCAGACAGTTCTCACCGGTCCGCCCGCCCGCCGGATAGGCGATGTTGTTGCCCAGGAAGTTGTGCGCCCCGATCGTCACCCGTGACAGCCGGAAGGACGTACCCGAGTACTCGGCGTTCACCACCGACAGCCCGTCGGCCACCATCGTCCCGGTGCCCACGGTGACCAGGAACGGCGTCTCGTGCTGCACCTCGGTGCCGAAGTTGGACCCGGTCTGCTCGATACGTGACAGGTCGTAGCCGAGTCTGCGGAGGTAGTACACGATGTACGAGCTGTCGCCGAACAGCCAGGCGAAGAACTTGACGTTCGTGATGCGGGCCGCCACCCGGTGCAGCGTGTAGTGCACTCCGTACAGCGGATAGACCCGGTCGGGCCGGACCAGCAGGCCCAGCAGCCGCGGCACCGCGTACAGGGCGACCAGCCCCGCGCCGACGAGGCCGAAGAACAGCACGAGGGAGACGGCCAGCGCGTCGGGGATCAGCTCGGACCGGCTGAGCACGGCCGTCTGCGGGTCGAGCCGCTTGCCGATGGCCGGTATCCCGGTGAACACCATGTACACCCCGCCGAGGGTGACCGGGATGTAGACGAACAGCAGTTGCAGCAGCGTGACGGTGCCGAACCAGGCCCGGCGCAGGGTGCCGCACCGGGCGGGCGGCACCCGTATGTGGTCCACGTCGGTGGGCTCCGCCGGGGAGCCGTGCCAGCGCTCGCCGTCCGGGACCGCCTGGCCGCGGTGCAGCGCGGAGGAGTGGCCCAGCTGGGCGCCGTCGCCCAGCGAGGTGTCGATGTCCAGGACGGTCTTCTCACCGACGAAGGCGTCCCGGCCGATCGTGACCCGGCCGGTCTGGATCCGGCCGGCGTACGCCCGGTAGCCCAGGAAGAAGGACTCCTTGCGGATCAGCGTCCCGGCACCGATGGTCAGCAGGTCGGTGCAGACCGGGACCGAGCGGGAGAGGATCGTGACGCCTTTTCCGATCCGCGCGCCGAGGGCCCGCAGATAGAACACATACAGCGGGGTGCCGACGAGGAACACCATCGGATTCGCGTGCAGCAGCACCTTCACGAACCAGAAGCGCGCGTACGCCAGCCCCCAGAGGGGAAACTCGCCCGGTTTCCACCGGCCGACGAGAATCCATTTCGCGAGGACCGGAAAGGCGCACAGCGCGACGAACGCGATGCCCCCGGACACCAGGGCGCGCAGATAGACGCCGCCCGGTCCGGAAGCCTCGGATATCCACTCGTATCCGCGGGCGGTTATGTATCCGTAGACGAGGGAGTAGACCAGGAACACCAGCAGCTGGAACGCCCCGCACAACCGGTGGTGGAGCGGGTTCACCCGGGTCGCCGCGACCGGTGCCGGCGCCGCTTGCGCCGCGGGCGCGGGGGCCGCCGGGGTGTCGCCGTCGGGCGAGGCCGGGGCGAGGGCCTCGGCCAGGCCGCGGATCGTGGGGTGCCGGTAGATGTCCCGGATGGACGGGGAGGGCAGGTCCGGTATTTTCCGCAGCCGTGCGCAGAACTGGGCCATGACCAGGGAATTGGCACCCAGATCGGTGAAGAAGTGGCTGTCGGCCGGAACGTGGTCGGCCTCCACGAGTTCGGCCAGTGCCGCCGCGAGTTTCCGCTCGGTCTCCGCCCTGGCCGGTCCGGTGTCGCTCATGGTGACGGCGGTTTCGTCCGGCCCGGATATGGGGACCTCGGAGGACTGCTCCACCATTCGATCTCCTGAGGACGTATGGATGGCCTTTGCCGTCCGGATCCCTTTCGATCACGAACCGCCGTTTTCAGTCTGGCGAGCCGGACGGCACCCTGCCACTCAACGAAGACCGCCACGCCCCCGGAAATCGGCCCCGGAACCGCGCACCCGGGCCCCTCATGCCTCCCACGCCCCACGCTTCACCCGATCGGCGGGCCCCGGACGCAGTAACGACGACCGGGGCCGGCCCCGGCGGGACCGGCCCCGGACCGCGCACCCGGGCGGGACGGCCGTCAGCCGTCCTTGCCCATGGTCCTGCGCACCAGGTCCTTGGTGCGGTCCATCAGCGCGGCCACCGGCCCGAGCGCCGCGTTCGCCGCGCCGGACTCCACACCGGGGTGCGGATGCGTTGGGGCCATCGCCTCGGCGGCCTTGACGGCCTTGGCCATGGCGGCGAGGCCGGTGACGTCGGTGCTGCGCCGGATGTGCGTGAACTCGTAGCGTTCCTCGGCCCGGGCGTGCTCCTGGACGTCCGTGCGCAGCCGCGTCAGACGCGGCAGGAACTCCGGGTCGTCGGTGTCCGTCCCGTCCAGTGCGGCCAGCGCCTCCTTGGCGGCCCGCTCCTCCGCGAGCCGGTCCCGGACGACGTCCCCGCCGCCGGGCACGGCGCGCCGGGCGAAGGGATGGACGACCTCCTCCTCGGCGGTCTCGTGCACGGCCAGCAGCCGCACCAGCCGCCGGAACGCGTCGCGCCGTTCGTCCCCGGTCGCGGCCTCCACCTCGTCGAAGAGGTTGCGGATGTCACCGTGCTGGCGCATCAGCAGCGCCACCACGTCCGTGTCCTTCGCCCCGTCGTCACCGGCCTGCGGAGTGTGCGGCTCGGACATGTCGGCTCCCTCACCTCTCGCGCATACGGGGGTCGGCGTGCTCGCCCTCGGACTCGACGCGGTACTCGCGGCCGAACATCCGGTCGTGCTCCGCCATGACCCGCGCGCTCGGCGGCTCCTCGCCGCCGTTGATCCGCTCCTGCATCCTCTCGAACCGCTCGTGCGCCTCGCGCACATAACCGGCGCCGAGCGTGGTCAGGTCCATCTGGGTGTCGAGCAGGTGCCGCAGGTACTGCTTGTTCGGCTCGAAGGTGAGCGCGGGCGGTAGCTCGGGCGCGAGGATCTCCTGCGGCTCGCGGCCGTCGTAGCGGCGCATCAGGTCGCAGGCCGTGTGCAGGTGCTCCAGCTCCATGTTCAGGTGCAGCTCCCAGATCGCCTTGACCTTGGGATCGCTCTCCTGCTCCATGAAGGAGTGGTAGAGGTAGCACTCGTTGTACTCGTGGTTGACCAGCTGCTCCCACCAGGTCTCCCCGGGGTCCACCAGGGACTCGTAGTGGGTGACGTGCTCCTCCTCGATCAGCGCGATCTCCTGGTAGAGCTGCCGCGCGATCGGCTCCATGCAGGTGGGGCCGGTGTTCATGTAGAAGTTCATGGTCTGCTGCTCCGCGGACATGACCGTCAGCGCGTGCAGCTTCGACAGCGGGCTCGTGGCCGCCCTGTCGTAGGGGTCGCGGACGTTGTCGTACGGGTCGCGGTGGTGGAACCTCGTGGGCCGGCCCGGCATGACCTCGGTGAGGCCGTCGACGATCGACTCGGCCTTGCGGTGCTCGATCATCTCGTACAGGTTGGCGTACCGGTACAGGTGGTCGAAGTCCTCCAGGACCCCGAACTCGTACGCCTGCTTCAGACAGGGGTCCGGCTCCATCCGCGCCACCCACGCCGTCAGGTCCACCGCGACCTGCTCGTAGGCGATGGTCGTCTCCAGCACCGAGGACACCCCGGGCAGCAGCCAGTTGACGGCCTTCTGCTGCTGGGCCTCGATGTAGCGGGTCCGGGCCAGCTGCCGCTTCACCTCCGGGTCGAGGGTGTTGCGGGCGAGCCTGTGGCTGAAGAGGATCGCCTCCACCTCGATGCCGTTCATGGTGATGACGCGGCACCGGGTGTACGGGTCACAGTGGTCGGGATCGATCGGCTGCACGTCGAGCTCGCGCCAGTTGCGCAGCTGACGGTCCAGCGGGATGCCCCGCTGCTCCAGGGGGTTGAAGGGCATGGAGGCCACTCCTGTGACGATTCGGGGGTGGTGAGGCGGCCCCCGCCGCCGCACCGCGTGCGGGCGCCGGGGGACCGCGCTCATGTTTCGGCCAGGCCACCCGCCCGGCCACCGCCCACGCCCGGACGGCCGCGGGCTTCCTCCCTTCGTGCGACGCACTGGGCTGTTCGCCCCGGCCCGGGACCCGCGCCGCGCCCGGCCCGTGTGCCCCGTCGCCGTTTCCGCCGCGCCGGCGAGGGGACCCGTGCCGCGTGGCGGCGTATGGAGCGGAACACCGGGTGCGGCGGCCCGCGTTGAGGGCGGGCTGGATGACGCAGACGTTCGTGCACTGGGCGTATCCCGTGGAGGCGGTGCGGGCGCTGGTGCCGGAGCCCTTGGAGGTGGAGGAGTACGAGGGCGGCGCCTGGGTCGGGTTCACCCCGTTCGTGATGGCGGACGTGCGCCCGGCCGGGGTACCGGCCCGGCTGCCCGGGCTCCCCACCTTCGCGGAGACCAACCTGCGGACCTACGTCCGGCACCCGAACGGCCGGGACGGGCTGTGGTTCCTCTCCCTGGAGGTCGCCTGCCCGCTCATGCCGGGAGCGCGCGCGATCGGCGCGCCGTACCGCCCCGGCGCCCTGGAGGTCACCCGGAGCGGGGAGAGCGTCCGCTACACGGGCCGCGGACGGACGGGCCGCCCCTCCTGCCGGCTGGCCGTCCGCCCCGGCGCCCCCATCGAGCGGCCCACCGGGCGGGACGTCTGGCCGACCTCGCGCTGGCGTGCGTACACCCGTCGGCTCGGCCTGCTGTGGGAGACGCCCGTGGAACACGAGCCCTGGCCGCTGGCCGGCGCCACCGTCGAGGAACTGGAGGAGACCCTGACCGCCGAGGCGGGTCTGCCGGCCCCCGCCGGCGAGCCCGTCACGCACTTCTCGGACGGAGTCAGGCATGTGCGGATGGGCGTCTCGGTGCCCTGCTCGCGGACCCCGTGAGCCCGGGGGAGCACCCCCGCGCAGGCGAACGCTCCGCTTCGAGGGCTGGATCGCGGGCCTGGGCACGGCCTCCGGCACCCGGATCGTGCTCGGCCACTGGCAGCGGTCGCCGTTCGGCCCGTTCAGCGACGTGATGCTGGAGCACCCGGACGGCGAACGGCTGCTGCTCGCGCCCACCCGGGAGACGGCGGACTTCATCGACGGCACCTACGTCTTCGACACCGTGCGCGTCGTGCCGGTGCGGGTCGGTGTGGCGGACGGCGCCTGGACCGTCACCGCGGGGCCGCTCCGGCTGCGCTTCGTCACCGGGCGGC
>NZ_JACBWZ010000232.1 GCF_013870595.1 Streptomyces sp. WELS2
CGCCCTCGCCGTCACCCGCCCGGACTGGACCTCCGCGCCCGGCTGGGCCGCGCCCCTCAGGCGCCTGCAGTCCGGGCACGTCGGCGACTACGTGGCCTGGCTGCTGGTGGGCACGACCGTGCTCGGGGCGCTGGCCCTGCCGGGAGTACTGGGCTCCTGAGCCGCCGTGGGCCCGCCCGCCGGGGGGACGCCGCGCGCCCTCGCTCACGGCGCCCCGTCCGCACGGTCCAGCGCGGCGTCCAGATCCGGCTGCGGGGGCAGCAGCCGCGCCAGGCCGGTGACCCGGATGATCCGCAGCGTCAGCGGGTGCGTGCACACCAGGCGCACCTGCCCGCCGCGCTCCAGCACCCGGGAGCGGGCCCGGTACAGCAGCCGCAGCCCCGAGCAGTCGAAGAACTCCACCGGCCGCAGGTCGAGCACGGCCCGCACACCGGCCCGGCCGGTGACCCGGTCGAGGAACGGGCCGATCTCCTCCGCGGCGACGAGGTCGATCTCGCCCCGGAACTCCAGCACCGTGTGCCCGCGGTAGGCGTACACGCCCAGCTGCCGGGTGAGGGACACAGGTTCGCGTCGCACCCCGGCACCACCTCCCACCCGCACCCCGACGTCGCTTTCCCGATCGTCAAGTTACCGTTGCTGGAAGGAATTTGAGCATGTTCGATTGACATATGTCGTCGACTTCGCGGCGTGTCGGCGCGGCCCGCTCAGTCCGCCAGCAGCACCAGCTTCCCCGCCGTCCGGCCGGTCTCGCCCAGCTCGTGCGCCTTCGCGGCCTCGGCCAGCGGAAACGTCCCGGCGATCGCCGGCGTCAGCCGCCCGGACTCCGCCAGTTCCGCGATCGCCCGCATGCCGGCCCGGTCGGCGTCCACCAGCATCCACACCGCCCGCACGCCCAGCCGGCCGGCCTCGGCGTGGAAGTCGTCCGACTCCGGCGGCAGGATGGAGACCACCACTCCGCCCGGCCGCACCATCCGCAGCGACCGCACCGAGTTGTCACCGCCGAGCGTGTCCAGGACGACGTCCACGTCCCGCACCGCCTCGGTGACATCGGTGGACCGGTAGTCGACCGCCTCGTCCACGCCGATCTCCCGCAGGAATCCGTGCTTGCCCGCGCTCGCCGTGCCGATCACGTACGCCCCGCGCGCCTTGGCGATCTGCACGGCCACGTGACCGACCCCGCCGGCCGCCGCGTGGATCAGCACGCGCTGCCCGGGCCGCACGTCCGCGTGTTCGGTCAGCGCCTGCCAGGCCGTCAGTGACGCCAACGGCAGCGCGCCCGCCCGCACGTGGTCCAGGCCGGCCGGCTTGTGCACCAGGACCCGGGCCGGGGCGATGACGTACTCGGCGTGCGAGCCGTGGCCGAAGGGGAAGGGCAGCATGCCGAAGACCTCGTCGCCGGGCCGGAACGCGGCCACGCCGAACCCGGCCTCCACGATCTCCCCGGAGACGTCCCAGCCGAGGACGAACGGCGGCTCGCCCAGGTGCCCGCCGACGGCCCGCAGCTTCCAGTCGGCCGGGTTCACCCCGGCCGCCCGGACCCGTACCAGCACCTCGTTGGCCCGCGGCCTCGGCCGCTCGACCCGTACTTCCCTGAGCACACCGGGACCGCCGAGGACGTCCTGGCTGATGACACGCATCGTGTTCGCATCGTTCATGATCACCAGCCTGCCGGAGCCCGTCCGGCCCGGGAAATGGCGTGAATGCCAATATCCGATAGGATCATGCCATGCCCGCCCCGCGTCCGCGCACCGACCGTCCCGAGCAGGTCGCCGTCCTCGCCCTCGACGGAGTCCACGCCTTCGAACTGGGCATTCCGAGCCGCATCCTCGGCGCCGCCGACGGTCGTTACGAGGTGCGCACCTGCACGGTCGACGGCCGGCCGGTGCGCACCGGCGCCGACTTCACCATCGGCGTGGCGCACGGCCCCGAACTCCTGGACACCGCCGACACGGTGATCATCGCCTCCGTGCCGCCCGCCCGCATTCCCGCCGGGCTGTCCGGCGACCTCGCCGCCGCGCTCGCCCGGATCCGGCCGGACGCCCGCATCGTGTCCATCTGCACGGCCGCCTTCGTCCTCGCCGAGGCGGGCCTGCTCGACGGCCGCCGGGCCACCACCCACTGGCAGCTGGCCGACGCCTTCCGCCGCCGCTACCCGAAGGTGGACCTCGACCCCGACGTCCTCTTCGTCGCCGACGGCCGCGTGCTCACCTCCGCCGGCGTGGCCTCCGGCGTCGACATCTGTCTGCACATCGTCCGCACCGACCACGGCAGCGAACTGGCGAACACCGTCGCCCGCCGCTGTGTCGTGCCGCCCTTCCGCGACGGCGGCCAGGCCCAGTACATCGAACAGCCGGTCCCCGAGAGCGGGGCGGCGAGCACGGCCGCCACCCGTGCCTGGGCGCTGGAACGGCTGGACCAGCCGCTCGCCCTCGCCGATCTCGCCGGTCACGCCCGGATGAGCCTGCGCACCTTCGTCCGCCGCTTCAACGACGAGGTGGGCCTCAGCCCCGGCCGCTGGCTGATCCAGCAGCGGGTGGCCCGCGCCCGGCATCTGCTGGAGGCCGGAGACCTGCCGGTGGACCGGATCGCCGCCGAGGTCGGCTTCGCCACCGGCGCCTCGCTGCGCCAGCACCTGCACGCGGCGATCGGGGTGTCCCCGCAGGCCTACCGCCGTACCTTCCGGCAGACCCGCTGAACCCGGCGCCGGGACCGACGCCGTGCGGGCGCCGGGGGCTCGTGCCCACACTGAACGGGACGAGCAGCGACAAGAGGAGGCCGTACGCCATGACTCCGCCCCCCGCCCGTTCCGTCCAGCAGCGCACGGAGGACGCCCGCCACCGGCTGGAGCACGATGCCGACGCGTGGGTCGCCACCGCCGCCGCCGACGGTGCGGCGCCCCATCTCGTGCCGCTGTCGTTCGTCTGGGACGGCACCTCGCTGCTGATCGCGACCACGGCCGACAGCCCCACCGGCCGCGACCTCGTGGCCACCGGCAGGGCCCGGCTAGGTGTCGGCTCTCCCCGGGACGTCGTCCTGATCGAGGGCGTCGCCCAGGCGGTGACCCCCGAGGACCTCCCCGAGGAGGACGCCGAGGTGTTCGCGGGCAAGACCGGCTTCGACCCGCGCCGGCTGGCCGACCGCTATCTGTACTTCCGAGTCGTTCCGCGGCGGGTCCAGGCCTGGGCGGAGGAGAGCGATCCGCACGGCGGCGAGCTGATGCGCGACGGGCGGTGGCTGGCCGCCGGCTGAGCCCGGGTGCGGTGGCCGGGCACCGGCCGGGACCGGCCATCCCGTACCGGTACCGTTCGGTCCCGGCCACCTCGTGTCGGCACCGGTCAGTCCCTGCCGCCCTTGTCCGTCGTCGGCCACACGCCCGTCGAGCGGGCGATGGCCTTCGCGCCGGTGCGGTCCACGGCGCTGCGCACCACCGCGAAGATCGCCCCCTGGACCGCCGCCGCCAGCAGGATCTCGCCCCAGCCGCGGTCCGGGTCCAGCGCGTCGGGCGCGTCGTCCTCGTGCCGGATCACCTTCCACGCCTTGCGGAACGCCAGCCCGGCCAGCGCCCCGCCCGCCCAGCTCAGCGCGAATCCGAAGGGCTGGTAGACGAGTGGGAGCTTCTTCTTCTTGTGCTTGTCCTTGTTGGCCATGTGTGACTCCTTCCTCGTCGGGTGGCCCTCATGCGGGCCGTCCCCGGGGGGCCACCCGTTCGCCCGGCGGTACCGGCCCCGGCGGCGTGCCGTCACCGAACGGCCGGCCGCCCAGCTCCGCCCGGTGGTGCTCGGTCAGCCAGCCGCCGAGGTCCGGGCCGAGCGGCACGATCCCGGTGGGGTTGATGCCGGTGTGCACCCGGTAGTAGTGCCGCTTGATGTGGTCGAAGTCGACCGTGTCGCCGAAACCCGGCGTCTGGAACAGGTCACGGGCATACGCCCACAGCACCGGGTGCTCCGACAGCTTCCAGCGGTTGCACTTGAAGTGGCCGTGGTAGACGGCGTCGAACCGGACGAGGGTGGTGAACAGCCGGATGTCCGCTTCCGTGAGGGTGTCCTCGACCAGATAACGCTGCCGGGACAGCCGCTCGCCGATCACTTCCAGCCGCCGGAAGACGGCCGCGCACGCCTCCTCGTACTCCCGCTGCCCCGTCGCGAACCCGGCCCGGTAGACGCCGTTGTTCACGTCCTCGTACACCTCGGCCATCACCTCGTCGATCTCCGCTCGCCGGGCGGCCGGGTACAGGTCCGGCGCGCCGGGGCGGTGCAGGGCGGTCCACTCGGTGGCGAGGTCCAGGGTGATGCGCTGGTAGTCGTTGGTGACCAGCCGCCCGCTGGGGACGTCCACGATCGCGGGCACGCTGACGCCGCCCGGGTAGCCGGTGTCCCGACGGTCGTACGCCTCGCTCAGGAACCGGATGCCGAGCACCGGGTCCCGGCCGTCCGGGTCGAGTGTGAACCGCCAGCTGCGGTCGTCCTGGACGGGATCGGCGACCGCCATCGAGAGCGCGTCCTCCAGCCCCAGCAGCCGGCGCGAGATCACCGCGCGGCTCGCCCACGGGCAGGCACGGGAGACCACCAGCCGGTAGCGGCCGGCCCGCACCGGCCAGCCGTCCCGGCCGTCGGCGGTGATCCGGTCGTCGAAGTGGCTCCGGGACCTGGTGAACGTCCGGTGTCCGTAGGCGCTGTTGCCGTCGCCGCCCATGTCTCCTCCTCGCCGGCCGGTTCCCTTGGATCACGCGTTCCCCGTTTGGCGCGGACCGCACGGTGTGAGGCGCCCGGTCGCGGGCAGTCGGCGATAGGTGAGCGGAACATCCTCGAACCGGGAGAAGGCCGCGCGTACGGAGGGGCACGACGCCCACCGGCCGGCCCACGGAGCCCCTCCGGGCGCACCACGTACCCACGCCGGGCACGGCGGCCCGCCGCACCGTCGCCAGAGCGCGGGCGGCCACACCGGCACCGGCCCCCACGCCGGACCCACCACCGGCCCGGACCGCGGCCCCGGCGCCCGCAAGGGTGCCGAGGGTGACCGGTCCACCAGGATCACCGTCCTCGTCGCGCTCGCGGCCAATCTGGTGATCGCCGTCGCCAAGGCGGCCGGCGGTGTCCTCGCCGGGTCGCCCGCGCTGCTGTCGGAGGCCGCGCACTCGGTCGCCGACAGCCTCAACGAGGTCTTCCTGCTGGCGGCCCTGAGCCGCAGCCGCCGCCCGGCCGACACCCGGCACCCGTTCGGCTACGGCAAGGAACGCTTCTTCTGGTCCCTGCTCGCCGCCGTGGGCATCTTCGTCATGGGCGGCTGCTTCTCCTTCTTCCAGGGCGTCGAGGCGTTGCGCGGCGGCGCCGAGGAGGAGTTCGGCGGCTATGTGGCGGGCCTGATCGTGCTGGGCGTGGCGCTGGTCGCCGAGGCCGGCTCGCTGCTGCGGGCCGTGCACCAGGTGCGCCGGCAGGGCGGCGGGCTGCGCGACCCCGCGCTGCGCACGGTGGTGGCCGAGGACGGCACGGCGGTCCTCGGTGTGTCCCTCGCCCTGGTGGGCATGGCACTGCACATGGTGACCGGGCAGGTCGCCTGGGAGGCGTCCGCCTCGCTGGCCATCGGGGTGCTGCTGGTCTACGTCGCCTACCGGCTCGGCCGCGACGCCCGGGACCAGCTGATCGGGGAGGCCGCCGACCCGGAGCTGAGCGGCAGGATCGGGGCGCTGCTGCGGGCCCAGCCGGAGATCGACAGCGTGGAGGCGCTGTTCACCATGAAGCTGGGGCTTGACTCCACCCTGGTGGCCGCCCGCATCGACCTGGCGCCGGGCCTGGACAGCGAACGCGTCGAGGAGGTCGCCGACCGCATCAAGCGGTCCCTCGCCCGCACGTTCCCGGACGCCGGCCAGATCTTTCTCGACGTCACGGACCGGTCCGCGGGCGGGGCAGCGGAAAGCCCCGCCGCGACGGGGGAACGCGGCGGGGCCTGACGGACCAGTGCCCGGCGCCGGGCCGCTTCACACGCGCCCGGAACAGATTTTTCTGGAATACAGCGGTCGGCGGCCGGAAATCAGCTCCGGCCGGGGGAGCCCGCGTCGAACGGTTCCAGCACGAAGACGGGGATCTCCCGCGAGGTCTTCTCCTGGTAGTCGGCGTAGGGCGGGTACGCGGCCACGGCCCGCTCCCACCAGCCGGCCTTCTCCGCCCCGGTGACCTCGCGGGCCCGCATGTCCCGCTTCACCGGGCCGTCCTGCAACTCGACGTGCGGGTCGGCCTTGACGTTGAAGTACCAGACCGGGTGCTTGGGCGCACCGCCGACGGAGGCGACCACCGCGTACCGGCCCTCGTGCTCCACCCGCATCAGCGGGGTCTTGCGGAGCTTCCCGCTCTTCGCGCCCCGGGTGGTCAGCACGATCACCGGCAGCCCGGTGTCACGCAGCGTCGTCCCCTTCGTCCCGCCGGAGCTCTCGTACAACTCGACCTGCTCGCGCACCCATTGTTCCGGGCTGGGTTCGTACTCGCCCTCGAGAGGCATGGGATCCCTTCCTTTCATCCGACCGGCGGTGATCACCACGGCCGTCAACAACGGCGGCCGCCGGAAACATCCGTACCGCACGCGGGAGGGAAACATCCCCTTTTGTCACGCGTGGTGGTGGCCGGTTCCCGCTCCCCGGAACCGGGGTACTTCGGCCAGAACGCGAAAGCCGCCGATGTGGCCGAACTTCCCGTCGACCTATAGATGCCTGGGGCATCTAATGAAGATCGGCACGACGCACCTCACTCGTCTGCGAGGTCTTTCCATGACGGAACTGACGGACACCACCGGCCCGGCTGCCCAGGCCGAACCCGTCGCATTCCCCCAGGACCGCACCTGCCCCTACCACCCCCCCACCGGATACGACCCGCTGCGCGACGGGCGACCCCTGTCCCGCGTCACCCTCTACGACGGCCGGGAGGTCTGGCTCGTCACCGCACAGGCCACCGCCCGCGCCCTGCTAGCCGACCCCCGGCTGTCCACCGACCGCCGCCGCGACGGCTTCCCCGTGCCCACGCCCCGCTTCGAGGCCGGCCGCTACCGCAAGGTGGCCCTGCTCGGACTGGACGACCCCGAGCACCAGCAGCAGCGGCGGATGCTCATCCCGTCGTTCACCGTCAAACGCGCCACCGCGCAGCGCCCCTGGATCCAGCGGATCGTCGACGAACTGCTGGACGCCATGATCGCCCGCGGTCCGGTCGCCGACCTCGTGTCCGCCTTCGCGCTGCCCGTGCCGTCCATGGTCATCTGCGGCCTGCTCGGCGTGCCCTACGCCGACCACGAGTTCTTCGAGGAGCAGTCCCGCCGGCTGCTGCGCGGCCCGACCGCCGCGGACACGACGGAGGCCCGGGACCGGCTGGAGGCGTACCTGGGTGACCTGATCGACGCCAAGGCCAAGGAGGCCGAGCCCGGCGACGGCGTCCTGGACGACCTGGTCCACCACCGGTACCGCACGGGTGACCTGGACCGCGCCGACCTGGTGTCGCTCGCCGTCATCCTGCTGGTCGCCGGGCACGAGACGACCGCCAACATGATCTCCCTGGGCACCTACACCCTGCTCCAGCACCCCGAGCGGCTGGCCGAACTGCGCGCCGACCCCACGCTGCTGCCCGCCGTAGTCGAGGAACTGCTGCGGATGCTGTCCATCGCCGAGGGGCTGCAACGGGTGGCGCTGGAGGACATCGAGATCGACGGCACCACCATCCGGGCCGGTGACGGCGTCCTCTTCTCCACCTCGGTCATCAACCGGGACACGGCCGTCTACGACGGCCCGGACGACCTGGACTTCCACCGCGCCGACCGGCACCACGTGGCGTTCGGCTTCGGCATCCACCAGTGCCTGGGCCAGAACCTGGCCCGCGCCGAGCTGGAGATCGCCCTCGGCAGCCTCTTCACCCGGCTGCCCGGGCTGCGCCTCGCCGTCCCGGCCGAGGAGATCCCCTTCAAACCGGGCGACACGATCCAGGGGATGCTGGAACTCCCCGTGACCTGGTAAGAGGCTTCGCTCATGCACATGGACATCGACATCGACCAGGACGTCTGTATCGGCGCCGGGCAGTGCGCGCTGGCGGCACCGGGCGTCTTCACCCAGGACGACGACGGCTACAGCACCCTGCTGCCCGGCCAGGAGAACGGAGTCACCGACCCGATGGTCCGGGAGGCCGCCCGCGCCTGCCCGGTCAGCGCCATCA
>NZ_JACBWZ010000233.1 GCF_013870595.1 Streptomyces sp. WELS2
GTCCGTTGGGCGCGCTGACCTGGACGGTCACCTTGTCCTGGGGGGCGGCGGCCGAGGCCGCGGAGCAGGCGTTCGGACCGGTCGACATCTGGATCAACTGCGCGTTCGCCACGGTGTTCGCGCCGTTCGAGGAGATCACCGCCGAGGAGTTCAAGCGGGTCACCGAGGTCACCTACCTCGGCTTCGTCAACGGCACCCGCACCGCCCTCAAGCGCATGCTGCCCCGCGACCGGGGCACGATCGTCCAGGTCGGCTCAGCGCTCGGGGAACGGTCCATCCCGCTCCAGTCGGCGTACTGCGGGGCCAAGCACGCCATCAACGGCTTCACCTCCTCCCTGCGCACCGAGCTGCTGCACCGCGGCAGCAACGTGCACATCACCGTCGCCCAGATGCCCGCCGTCAACACCCCGCAGTTCGAGTGGGTCCGCTCCCGGCTGGCCAAGCACCCCATGCCGGTCCCGCCGATCTACCAGCCCGAGGTGGCCGCCCGGGGCGTGCTGTACGCGGCCGACCACCCGCGCCGCAAGCAGTACTACGTAGGCGCGTCCACCGTGGCCACCATCTGGGCCAACCGGCTCTTCCCGGCGCTGCTCGACCGCTATCTGGCCCGCACCGGCTTCGACTCCCAGCAGACCGACAGCGTCCCGCCGGCCCACCTGGACAACCTCTTCGAACCGGTCGACCGCACACGCGCCGACGACCAGGGCGCACACGGCGCCTTCGACGACAGCGCGCACAGCCGCTCCTGGCAGGAGACCCTGGTCCGGCACCCCGCGGCCACCGCCCTCGGCGCCGGAGCCGCCCTGCTCGGCACCACACGCGGCCTGCGCCGCCTGACGGGGCGAGCCGCCTAGAGCGGGCCCGCCGGCCCTTGCCGCCGCCGTCGGTCCGCAGGGGCACGTCGGGGGCGAGGACTTCCGGGGAGAGCCCGCAGACGCCGCCCGGTCCGCGCCTGGTGCGTCGCGTCAGGTCCGGGTGCGGGCCCGCTGCCGCTCTCGCAGGACCGCGATGGTGCGCTCGCACCAGTCACGGTTGCCCTGTTCGAAGGCGAGGCCGCGCAGGCACGTCAGATAGGGGCCGACGCGGTCGCCGTGGCGCAGGAACTCCTCCTCCGTACGGTCACCGCGCATGCCGCGCAGCAGCTTGCCGAAGAGCTCGATCTTGGCCTGGGCGAAAGCGGCGCGTTCGGAGAGCTGCGCGATCAGGGCCTCGGGGTCGACGTGGTCGGCGGCCTGGACCTTGACGAGCAGGTCGTCACGGATGAAGGAGGGCTTCGCGGAGGCGGCCGTGAACTCTCCCAGTTCCGCCAGCCCGGCCTCGGTCACCTGGAAGAGGCGCTTGTTGGGCCGCGACTGCTGGAGCACCTCGCGGCCCGCGATCAGCCCGTCCTTCTCCAGCCGGGTCAGCTCGGCGTAGAGCTGCTGCGGCTGGGCGTACCAGAAGTTCGCCACGCCGAGGTCGAAGGCCTTGGCCAGCTGGTAGCCGCTGAGTTCCCCGTCGAGCAGTGCCGCCAGCACGGCGTGCCGTAGCGCCATCGGGCCGTCTCCTTGCCTGCCTCTGTCAGGAATGCTCGGACCATGATAGTCATGAAAATGACTAGTCACATTCATGACTATGAAGATGGGGAAGCCGTGACCACTGCCGACCGTTTCCGCGCTGCCGTGAACCGCCGTGACCTCGCGGCGCTGGACGACCTGTTCGCCGAGGACATCCGCTTCTACAGCCCGGTGAAGTTCACCCCCTTCGAGGGCAAGCCGATGGTGCGGGGCCTCTTCAAGGTCCTGCTGCGCACCTTCGAGGACTTCCGTTACCTCGGCCACTACACCGGCACCGCGCGGACCAGCGCCGACGACACGTCCGCCGACTCCGCGGTGCTGCTCTTCCGGGCCAGGGCGGGTGGCAGGGAAATCCACGGCGTCGACCTGCTGCACTTCGACGACGACGGCCGGATCAAGGAGTTCACCGTCATGGTCCGACCCCTGTCCGCCGTCCGCGCCCTCGGCGAGGCGGTCCTCGCGGGCCTGGTCGCGGACGGCCTCGTACCGGCGTCCGCCGACCGGTAGCCGTACGCCCCGGCCGCGCGGCGGAGCCCTCGGTGGCGACCGGGGAGCCGGCGAACACCGGTGCGGCCCTACCCGGCGTACGTCTCGAACTCGGCGACCTGCGGGGTGCCGCTCGCTCCGGTGATCTGGAAGGTGACCTTGGAAAGTGTCGTCCGGGGGAGCGGGATGACGCCCGCGCCGCTGCCGGAGGCGAGCTGCGCCCCGGTGTCGCCGTTGAGGAGGCGCCAGGAGCCGATGCGGCCCGCGGCCCCCGCCGTCTCCCGGACGACGACCGAGGAGATGGCGGTGGGCGAGCCCCACTTGATCGAGATCGAGCCGGTCGTGCCGGCCGGCGACCAGTAGGTGTTCAGGTCACCGTCGCGCACGTTGCCGTAACTCGTGCCGTCGGCCTTGCCGGAGCCGTCGGAACCGGCTCCGATGCTGAGGTTGGTCCCACCGGGCTGCGTGGGTGTCGGCGTGGGCGTCGGCGTCGGCGTCTGGGGTGTGCAGTTGCCGTCGGAGACGCGCAGCCCCTTGCCGGCGCCCGCCGTCTGGTCCACGATGCCCGGCACACAACCGGTGTCGTCGAGCGTGTAGGCGTACGGAATGGCGACGGTGGTGTTGGACCGCGGGTCCGGGCCGGCCGGGTGGTTGTCGGTGCCGGGACTGGTCCAGGTCACGTTGTCGAAGGTGTTGCCGGCGACCTGCCAGTAGCCGAGCTCGTCGGTGTAGAAGGTGCCCAGGACGTCCTTGGAGTCCTCGAAGTAGTTGTTGTCCACCCTGGCGTGGGCGCCGGCCCGGGAGTTGATCCCGGACTTGTTCAGGCGCACATAGTGGTTGTTGTACATGTGGGCCGTGCCCCCGCGCAGCAGCGGAGCGCGGGAGTCGATGTTCTCGTACAGGTTGTGGTGGAACGTGATGTAGCTGTTCGACAAGTCACTCTCGCTCGACCCGACGAGACCGCCCCGTCCCGAGTTGCGCAGGACGCTGTACGACAGG
Organism: Streptomyces sp. WELS2; assembly: GCF_013870595.1. Classification (GTDB taxonomy): domain Bacteria; phylum Actinomycetota; class Actinomycetes; order Streptomycetales; family Streptomycetaceae; genus Streptomyces. The sequence continues at coordinate 3,042 of NZ_JACBWZ010000233.1, forward strand.
GTGACGTACTGGGTGCCGTCCTTCATGTCGAAGAGCCCGTCGAAGCCCTCCGCCTCCCCGCCCGAGGCCTCCAGCGTCACGTGGTCGACCCAGACGTTGCGGACGTCGCTCTCCATGCCGATGGCGTCGCCGCCGTTGGACGTGGGGGAGCCGGACTTCTTGACGTTCTTCACCGTCACGTTCTGCACGACGATGTTGTGGGACTCGCGGATGTGGATGCCCACCTGGTCGAAGACGGCCCCGCTGCCGACCCCGACGATGGTCACGTTGCTGATCTGCTTCAGCTCGATGACCCCGTCCGCGGTGTTGCAGCTGCCGCCGGACACCTTGGCGGTGTTGGCGTGGTCGATGGTTCCCTCGACCTGGATGGTGAGGGGGGTGCTGCTGCTCGCCCGGGAGCACAGGGCCGCGTGGATCGCGGTACCGGTGGTGGCCCGCACGGTCTGCCCGCCCGCGCCGCCGGTGGTCCCGCCGTTCTGTGTCGCGTATCCCGTGGCGCCTCCGACGGCGGCCGACGCCTGCTCGGGCATCGCCACGACCATCCCGGTCGCGGCGGCCACCCCCAGCGTGGCCAGGGCCGCGTACAGTCGCATGGCGACTGGTCGTCTCATCGTCGTCTCCCACTCGGTCGTCTGCCGCCGGACGCGGCTCGGATGCTGTGTGGTGTTCCTCGTGCTGTGTGGTGCTCCTCGTGCTGTGTGTCGGGGGTGTTGCCGCGCTCGGCCGAACACTCGGGAAAGCGCTTTCCGCGCCGCGAGAATAGGGTGGCCTCTGGTCAACGGCAAGGTTCCGGACAGATTCGGAATTCTCCACTCCGTATGAAGGTGGCTCACGGAGAAGTGCGGGAGAAAACGCTCACTGCCGTGCGCGCGGAGTGGAGGACGGCGGCTGGTTGGCCGCCCGGGGCTTCCGGCCGGTGTGGTGATCCGTCCGAGGGCGACGGCGAGGGCGGCAGCAGGGCGAAACCGAGGACGAGGACGAAGGTGGCCGCCCGCCGCGGCGCCGTGCCTGTCCGGGGCATTGTGCACCACATGCGCGTGGGAGCCGTTGTACGACCGGGTGCCCTCGAAGAACGACAGCTGGACGCGGCGACCATGACCGCGCTTCCGCGGGCGGCAACGGGAAAGGACTCTCATGAGACCGACAGTCGAAACCGCGGTGTCGGCGGCAGCCATCGCCTCCACCGCCGTACTGGCGGTTCCGGGAACCGCGTCGGCCGACACCCGCCCCGACTCGGCCGTGTCCCGCTGTTCGGAAGGCAAGGTCTGCCTCTTCGACGGCCACAACCTCACCGGGGACGCCCTCCAGCTCGACCCGGTGACCACCTCCTTCATCGGCTGGGAGCGGAACGACCGGGCCGGCTCGGTGTGGAACCGCAGTGGCGACTATGTCTGCATCCGGCTCGGTGCCGGCCACTACGGCTACCCCTTCGACATCCCGCCGGGCGCGACGCAGGAACTTCTGTTACGACAACGCGGTGTCCTCCCTCTCGGTCAACGGCCGCGGAGGCCGAGCCGCCGGTCGGCTGAACCCGCCGTCCGCCTGAGCTCCGAGGAAGGACGGCGGGATTCAGCCGAGCGGCGCACTGTCAGAGCGCGCCGGCCACCGTACGCCGGAAGTCCGGGGCCGTGAGGCAGGTGCCGGCTCCACCGTGCCGAACGCGCCCGCACGGTGGCGTGCCGGGCACTTCTTTCTGGAACGATGGGTAGGCTGACGGCGTGCGCCTCCTGCTGATGTCCGACACCCACCTTCCCAAGCGGGCCAAGCGGCTCCCGGAGCAACTGCTCGCCGAACTCGCGCACGCCGACGTGGTGTTCCACGCCGGGGACTGGGTCGACACCGCAACCCTGGACCTGCTGGAGAGCCGCAGCCGCCGGCTGATCGGTGTGTACGGCAACAACGACGGCCCCGAACTGCGCGCCCGGCTGCCCGAGGTGGCCCGCGCCGAGCTGGGCGGCCTGCGCTTCGGCGTGGTCCACGAGACCGGCCCCGCCCAGGACCGGGAGGCCCGGTGCGCGGCCCGCTTCCCGGACCTGGACGTCCTGGTCTTCGGACACAGCCACATCCCCTGGGACACCACCGCCCCCGGCGGGCTGCGCCTGCTCAACCCAGGCTCCCCGACCGACCGCCGCCGCCAGCCCCACTGCACCTACCTCACCGCGACGGTGACCGGCGGAGCACTCACGGACGTGACCCTGCATCGGCTGCCGCGGCGGTAGTGCTCCGACCGGGAAGGTTCGCACGCGCGGTGTACCGAATCATGGTGACCGCCGCCACCTGCCGTCCTCCCACCGGGGGCTTCCACGCGTACCCCGACTTCGAGTCACTCCGCCCCCGCCCGGCCTCGCTCGCGGTGACGGACTCGCCCAGCCTCCAGTGCCGCCTCCTGGACGCCTACGGGGTGTTGGCGCCGGACTGGCCCCTGTGGGATCGGCTCGCGCGGCAACGCCGGACGACCCGGAGTCCCATGGGATCCACCAGGGCAGCCCAACCGCCGGCCAGGGCAACCGCGTCGGCGATCGGATGGGCGCCTGAGTGGGCCGCCGCACGGGTGAGCCGCCGGACCGCCTGATACCGCGTCGCCTTCCAAGGGGTGGTCCAAGCCGACCGCGGCCTTGATCCCGCCGGCTCTGGTGCGTCCCTCGGTCCCCTCGCCGACACGGGTCAGGCGCAGGGTGGGGGCCACGCTTCTGCGGGGCCCGGAACCGCACCGGCCGCACCACCGTCGTGTTCCCCGCCCACGGCCTCGAAAGCCGCTCATGGTCCTAACGCAACAGTGCTGAGGCCCCAGTTCGTGGTGACGAGGGTCTTCACCACGGCGCGCCCGGCCCGAACGGTTCGAAGAAGATGACGTCCAGCGGATGCAGGTTCCGGCCGGTCAGACCGGGGAAGCCGGATTCGGCGGGGCCACCGCGCAACCACGTGAGCAGGGTTGCCGTGAAGTCGCCCGGCAGGGGCGGTCCTTGGTCGCTGTGGCGTGGGTTGACGGCTACGCGCCATGTCTCGGGCGGGCCGTCCGCGCACCAGCCGATCTGGTCCCCGTCGATCGTCGACGCGAACGGCAGGAAGCCGCCGGGCTCGGGCCACGCGGGCATCGGGTAGTACTCGGGATGGGCGGCGCGCAGTCGGCGGTATCCGTCAAGCATGCCCTCGATGGTGGCCGTGAGCCCCTGATCCCGTGGCCGGTCCAGGGACAGCGGGGCGCTCATGTCCAGCCACCAGCTCCAGTTGCCCGCCCCGTACCGCTCCGCGAGCGCCACGAAGTCCGGCGGCAGCCGGGTGCCGAGCCGCTCGAAGACCTGCTCCCATGTGCCCTCGCCCAGATACGGCTCCAGGGGCGGTGGAACCAGCGCCATGACGGCGTCGAGGCCCGAACCCTCGGTGAGCGCCGCGTGCTGCCGCGCGTCCACGGCGGTGCCCGCAGGCGGTGGCGACCAGGGTGCGGCCCCGGCCAGCGGCGGCCAGACCCGTATCCGTGAGGGCAGCGGGCCCAGCAGCCCGCCGGGCTCGCCCGGGTGCGGCACGCCGGTGCGCAGCAGCGTGAACAGCAGCTCGAGGAAAGGGACTTCGTAGTCCACCCAGGGCTCGTTCACCCCGACTGCCACATTCGTGGTCATGAGCGTGACCGGCCACTCGTCGGGGTCGTCCGACGCGCCCGTGTCCCAGAAGAGGTGGTCGCCGCTCCTCGTCGTGGCGAAGGCGAGCAGGCCGCCCTCCTCGGGCAGGAAGGGGCGCCGACGCGCGGTGAACATGCCGGGCCGGATCGCCGAGTGCCGGTGCGTCTCGACGATCCATGCCGCGTACTCGAAGCGGCCGTCGGTGCTGACGCACGGGGGATGCAGCCGGATCGCCGCACCCGGGCCGCCTATCTCGGCCGCGCCGTACGCCGACACGAGCGCCTTGTAGTCACCGGGCAGCGGGGTGCCGAGCCAGCCCTCTACCGCCGCCCAGTCGACGGCGGGCGCCGGGCCGGGCGGCGGTCCGACGAGACCTGTGAACGCGGTGATCCGCGCAGAGTGATCCATGGAGCCGAGGATGACATCCCCCACCGACATCGAGACTGGGACCTGCCCCCGCCCGGGCGTCCGATCCGCACACCGACCGACGCTTCGGCTGTCCTCGGGGTGAATCGCTCGGCGGTGTCGGTATCGGTGTCGCGGCAGACTCGTGATCACGCTGCCTGCGAGTTCTCACGACGAGCGACCGGCCGCTGTGGCGAGGGGTTCGCCTCGCTGCACTGAGCGAGGCACCTCACGCCTTCAAGACCGGGCTCGCGGAGTGGCACAACGGTGGGGAGGAGCGGTGGGGAGGAGCGGTGGCGTGAGCGCTTGGCCATGCCGGAGGCCCACGGCATCGTTGCGTTGCTGGACGGCCGGGCCGCAGAGACGGCCCGCCGGCCTTCCCGGGGATGGCGGCGCCCGCGCAAGCGGTTTGCCAAGGACACCGTGCTCATTGTGAACGGCACTCCGGTCCCCGGGGATCACACAGTCGCCGAGCGGTCGAAGGACTGCCGGTGGTGCACGGATCACCAGGTCGTCATGGACGCCGGGACCCGTCTGGTCGTCGTGGTCGGCCGGCCGCTCGCCGGGAACCGCGACGACCGCACGGCGTGGGAGGGGCCCGGCGCCAAGACCGCCGTCGGAAAGGCCCTCACGATCGCCGACGGCGGCTACCCCGGCACCGGACTCTTCATCCCGCCCCGCCGGGAGCGCGGCCAGGCCGGACGCCCGGCTCGGAAAGAGGAACACAACAAGACCCACCAGCGGGTCCGAGCCCGCGTCGAGCACGTCTTCACCCGTATCAGGCGGTCTCCGGTGCCCCGTTTTGCCGCGCTCGCGGACAGAACGCGGCGTCCAGGGGCACGGCGGCCTGTTCGGGGTAGACGGTGATCACAACCGGGGAACTGATCACGGAAGGAGACGAGCCGTGCGGAAGGGCGAACAGATCACTGGCGCGGCGCGTGAGAAGCTCGCGCGGGAGATGAAGGAGCAGTACGAGGGCGGCAGGTCGATACGGGCCATCGCGGAGGCTTACGGTCGGTCGTACGGGTTCGTCCACCGCGTCCTCACCGAGACGGACGTCTCCCTGCGCGCCCGGGGCGGGGAGCAA
>NZ_JACBWZ010000234.1 GCF_013870595.1 Streptomyces sp. WELS2
TGTTCATCAGCGTCAAGACCGTCCAACGGCACCGCGCGACCTCGTCACGGAGCCGCTGAAGGCTGCCTTCCACGGCAAGCGGGGCCTCGGCACGTTCGGCGGCCAGGGGCCACCCGATCCATTCCGGGCGCCCCTTCCATCCGGCACCCCCGCCCCGCCCAGCGCTTCCGGCTCGTGGCCCGCCCTCGACTCCGTCAGCGAGCCGACGGCCCCCCTCGTCCTCGGTCCATCCGTCCCGTTGCCCGGGCCGGGTCGCGTCGGCGAACTGGCCCCGCTCGCCCCGTCCGCTGCGGTCGGTCCACCCGTCCCGCCCGCGCCCGCGCTCCCCGCCCCCGACTCCATCGGCGAAGCTGCGGTCCCCCTCACCCCCGGTCCACCCCTCCCGCTCCCCGCCCCCACCCGCGTCAGCGAGCCGGTGGCCCCGCTCTCCACCTCCGGCCTCGTCGGTGAACCGGACCCCCTCACCCTCGGCCCACCCGTCCCGCTCCCCATGCCTGTCCCCTTGCCCACGTCCACCCCGGGCCGCGCGCGCCCCCCGCTTTCCGATTCCGGCCTCGTCGGCGAACCGGGCCCCCTCACCCTCGGCCCACCCGTCCCGCTCCCCACGTCTGTCCCCTTGCCCGCGGTCACCCCGCGCCGCGCGCAGCCCCCGCACCCCCCGCTCTCTCCGCCCCCGACGTTCCCCGGTGCCGTCGCCCTCGGCGGAGGCATCCAGGGCCGACTCCGCCTGGCGGTAGAAGTCGGCGATCTTGCGGGCGATCTCCTCCGGAGTCGGGGTGCCCTGGGCGGCCGCGAGGGCGGTCTCGGCGGGCTGGGTGAACACCGCCGTGGAGGCGAGGGCGGGGGTGTGGACGCCTGCCGGCTGGCTGCCGCCGGGGCGCGGCTTGCGGTGCGACGCCAAGGGGGCGACTCCTTCCGTGCTGCCGCCTGCCGGTGGGCTCGGGCGGTGCCGGCACGGAGCGCCCCACGGCTTCGTCCCGGGCGGGAGTCGGCCGATTCGGCCCAGGATCTGGGGGTTCCCCGGCTCCGGGCACCGCGCTGGGCGTGCCGGACTCGGCGGAGGCCGTACGGCCCGGCGACGTTCGCCGGAGGGCGGTCGTGCGGCCTGACGGCAACCTAGCCAACTCGTGAGTCTTCTGTGAAGGTTGGTGTGCGCAATGTCCGATACGTTTCCGTGCCCTGAGGGCCGCCCCGCGCGTCGGTGAGCAGGTGGTTCCCTTGGGTGACGCGGCGCGAGGGAAAGATCGGCCGCCCAGGGAACGGGCCATGTTCCGGGGACGGCGACCGGTTGTCGGTGGGGCGCCCTAGACTCGGAGAGCGATGAGCAGCCTCTTTGACGACAGCTTCCTGGCGGACCTCCAGGCCCCTCGCGGGCACGAGGAGGAGCCCCCGCCACCGCCCGAGGACGATCACGCTCCGGAGTCGGTTCCGGACGATCTGTTCGGCGGGAAGTTCGACGTGCCGCCGGACCGGGACACCCACTACCGCGACGGCGCCCCGCGCCCCGCGCTGGACCCGGCGGCCCTCCTGGAGGGGCTGAACGAGAACCAGCGCGCCGCCGTCGTGCACGCCGGCTCCCCGCTGCTCATCGTCGCCGGCGCCGGCTCCGGCAAGACCCGGGTGCTCACCCACCGCATCGCCTACCTGCTGGCCGAGCGGAACGTCCACCCGGGCCAGATCCTCGCGATCACCTTCACCAACAAGGCCGCGGGCGAGATGAAGGAGCGCGTCGAGCAGCTCGTCGGCCCGCGCGCGAACGCGATGTGGGTGATGACCTTCCACAGCGCGTGCGTGCGCATCCTGCGCCGGGAGAGCAAGAAGCTCGGCTTCACCTCGTCGTTCTCGATCTACGACGCCGCCGACAGCAAGCGCCTGATGGCCCTGGTCTGCCGTGATCTGGACCTCGACCCCAAGCGCTTCCCGCCCAAGTCCTTCAGCGCCAAGATCAGCAATCTGAAGAACGAGCTGATCGACGAGGAGGATTTCGCCGCGCAGGCCTCCGACGGCTTCGAGAAGACCCTCGCGCAGGCGTACGCGCTCTACCAGTCGCGGCTGCGCGAGGCCAACGCGCTCGACTTCGACGACCTGATCATGACGACGGTCAACCTGCTGCGCGCCTTCCCGGACGTCGCCGAGCACTACCGCCGCCGCTTCCGGCACGTCCTGGTCGACGAGTACCAGGACACCAACCACGCCCAGTACGCCCTCGTCCGGGAACTCGTCGGCACGGGCGAGCACGCCGCCGGCGAGGTGGACACCGCGCCGAGCGAGTACGACGTCCCGCCGGCCGAGCTGTGCGTCGTCGGTGACGCGGACCAGTCGATCTACGCCTTCCGGGGCGCCACGATCCGCAACATCCTCCAGTTCGAGGAGGACTACCCGGACGCGACGACGATCCTGTTGGAGCAGAACTACCGCTCCACGCAGACCATCCTGTCCGCCGCCAACGCGGTCATCGAGCGCAACGAGTCCCGCCGCCCGAAGAACCTGTGGACCAACGCCGGCCAGGGCTCCCGGATCGTCGGGTACGTCGCCGACACCGAGCACGACGAGGCCCAGTTCGTCGCCGACGAGATAGACCGCCTGGTCGACGCGGGCGAGGCACGCGCCTCGGACGTCGCCGTCTTCTACCGCACCAACGCCCAGTCCCGTGTCTTCGAAGAGGTCTTCATCCGCGTCGGCCTGCCCTACAAGGTCGTCGGCGGGGTCCGCTTCTACGAGCGCAAGGAGGTCCGGGACGTCCTCGCCTACCTGCGCGTCCTCGCCAACCCCGAGGACTCGGTGCCGCTGCGCCGCATCCTCAACGTGCCCAAGCGGGGCATCGGCGAGCGCGCGGAGGCGATGATCGACGCCCTCGCCCAGCGCGAGAGGATCAGCTTCCCGCAGGCCCTGAAGCGGGTGGACGAGGCGTACGGCATGGCCGCGCGTTCCACCAACGCGGTCAGGCGGTTCAACGCGCTGATGGAGGAGCTGCGCACGATCGTCGAGTCCGGCGCCGGACCGGCCACCGTCCTCGAGGCGGTCCTGGAGCGCACCGGATATCTGGCCGAGCTCCAGTCCTCCACCGACCCGCAGGACGAGACGCGGATCGAGAACCTCCAGGAACTCGCGGCCGTGGCCCTGGAGTTCGAGCAGGAGCGCGGGGAGGGCGAGCAGGGGACGCTGGCCGACTTCCTGGAGCAGGTCGCCCTGGTCGCCGACTCCGACCAGATCCCCGACGAGGAGGACGGCGGCGGCGTCATCACGCTGATGACCCTGCACACCGCCAAGGGCCTGGAGTTCCCGGTGGTGTTCCTGACCGGTATGGAGGACGGCGTCTTCCCGCACATGCGGGCCCTCGGCCAGACCAAGGAGCTGGAGGAGGAGCGGCGCCTGGCGTACGTCGGCATCACGCGCGCGCGGGAGCGGCTGTACCTCACGCGCGCGGCGCTGCGCAGTGCCTGGGGCCAGCCGTCGTACAACCCGCCCTCCCGCTTCCTGGAGGAGATCCCGCCCGCCCATGTGGAGTGGAAGCGGACCGGGGCCACGGCGCCGGCGTCCGGGGTCGCGGCCTCGCTGTCCTCGTCCCGTTCGCGTTCGTCGGCTTCGGGGGCGTCCGGATTCGCCACCCGGCGCACGGCGGAGAAGCCGGTGGTCGCGCTGGCCGTCGGGGACCGGGTCACCCACGACCAGTTCGGGCTCGGCACGGTCGTCGCGGTGAAGGGCACCGGCGTCAACGCGGAGGCGACGATCGACTTCGGCGAGGCCAAGCCGAAGCGGCTGCTGCTGCGGTACGCGCCGGTGGAGAAGCTGTAGCGCGCGAAAAGGGCCCCGCCGGGGAGCGGGGCCCTGGGGGCTAGGTGGGATCCAGGCCGTGGCTGCGCAGCCAGGGCAGTGGGTCTATGGCCGAGCCGCCCGCCGGCCGTACCTCGAAGTGCAGGTGCGGGCCGGTGGAGTTGCCCGAGTTGCCGGAGTAGGCGATGGGCTCGCCGGCCTTGACGGTCGTACCGGAGGCGACGCGGTAGCTGGACAGGTGGCAGTACCAGGTCTCCGTGCCGTCCTTCGCCGTCACGATCATCATGTTGCCGTAGGCGCTGTTCCACTTGGTGGTGACGGTGCCGTCGGTCGCGGCCATCACCGTGGTGCCGTAGGAGACGGGGAAGTCGATGCCGGTGTGCACCGACATCCAGTTGATGCCGGCCTGACCGAAGTAGGCGCTGAGTCCGTGCTGCGCGACCGGCAGCGCGAACTTCGGGCGCAGCCGCTCCTTGAGCGCGGCCTCCGCCGCCGCCTTCTTCTTCTCCAGCGCCTGCTGCGCCTTGAGGTCGATCCGCTCCTGGGTGCGGCTCGCCCGGTCGGCGAAGTCGTCGGCACCGGCGGACAGGGTCCGGAGCTGGGAGTCCAGCTTGCTGTTGGCGACCGCCGGCTTGACCGGCTGCGCGTCCGCTGTGGTGGTGGAGGTGTCCTTCGAGTCGTCGCCGAGCGCGGCGACCGAGGCGGCGGCGATCCCCGCGACCCCCATCACGCAGGCCGAGGGCACGGCGACGGTCAGCAGCGCCGAGCGCTTGGCGGGCGTACGGCGCCGGGAGCGGGCCGCGCCGCGCGAGCCCGTGCGGGCCGCCGGCACCGGGGCGACCTCCTCCTGGCCGTCCAGCAGGCCGGTCACGGCGGGCAGTTCACCGGTGGCGTCCGCCTCCTCCGAGGCGGACGGCGGCTCGGTGAACCCGGAGTCGCCGTACGGCTCCCCCTCGAAGGCCGTGGACGCTGCCGATCCGTGGGCGCCGACCCCCTCGAACGTCGCGGTGGCCTGCCCGTCGAACGGTTTTCCGTCCTGCCCGGGTCCGGCCGGCGCGGTCTGTCCGGCGGAGTTCCACTGCGTGGCGTCGTACGCGCCGGTGTCGAAGGTCTGGGTGCCCCACGTCCACTGCTGGGTGGTGTCGGCGGTGCCCGGGGAACCGGGCTGCTGCCAGGCGCCGGTGTCCCACTGGCCGCTGACATCGTTTCCGGTGGCCTGCGCGGGGCCGGTCCAGGCGGTGCTGTCGTGGACACCGGAGTCGTAGGCGCCGGCATGACCGGCCGCGTACGCGTCGTAGGCCGGGAACTGGCCCGTCCCGGTCTGCCACTGGGCGGTGCCGTACGCGCCGGTGGTCGGCTCGCTGCCCGGGAGGCTGCCGAAGAGCGGGTCCGTGTGGAAGTCCGTGCTCCCGGAACCGTCGGTAAAACCGGTGGCGTCATAGCCGCCGTACGTGGTGAGGTCGTCGTAGGAGGCTTCCTGTGCTCCGTACGGCGCGTAGTGCCCGGTGGAGGCGTCGGAAGCCGGGGCCGGGGTGGTCATCGTCCCCGACGGGTGACGGTCGTTCACCAACTTCTCTTTCGCCTCGACAACAGGGGCTGCCAGAGCAGTGCGGCGACTGTACCCGGCAGTACCTGGGCGCGACAATCTTCGGACGGTTTCGTGTGAGCCGTAAACGGGCATTCGGCCGTGTTTCGGGGGCTCCCAACGCGACTTTGGCCTTGCGTTCGAGGAATGTTCGATGTCGAGCGGCGATTTGTGCCGACTGTGTACGTCCTGTGAGGCGCCCGTGCGCTCCTCGGCGCGGCCGGTCTCAGGCCACCGTCAGGCCGCCGGTGACCTGGCCCCCCGGGTGCGGGGCGTCGAGGGCCTCGCGTATGGCGGCGGCCACGGCCGGGTGCACGGGCAGGGCGAGATGACCGATGCCGCTCACCCGGACGTTGCGCGCGTCCAGATCCGGATGCTCCAGACAGGCCGTCTCCAGCGGGTCCATGAGGGAGTCCAGGTCGCTCCAGAAGCTCACGAACCGGGTCCGGCAGCCGGGCGCGGGCCGGGCCAGCTCCTCGATCACCGCCGAGCCGGGCCGCATCTGCCGCACGATCGGATGCGCGTCCGCCAGCGGTGCCACCCGGGTTCCGGAGTGCGGGGTGCCCAGCGTGACCAGGGTGCGCACCCGCAGGTCACCGCCGAGGCACTGGACGTAATAGCGCGCGATCAGACCGCCGAGGCTGTGTCCCACGATGTCGACCCGCGCACTGCCGGTGCGCTCGCAGATCTCCTCGATGTGCCTGCCGAGCAGCTCCGCGGCGGTGCGGATGTCACAGGTGAGCGGAGAGTAGTTCAGCGACTCGACGCGCTGCCGGCCGTGCTGTGCGAGGGCGCGGCGCAGCAGGACGAACACCGAGCGGTTGTCGATGAAGCCGTGCAGCAGCACGACCGGCGGGGCGGGCCGGACCGGCAGCCGGGCCGTGCCGTCGCCGGGGGCGGGCAGGGCGGCGGGGTGGCGTTCCCGGATCAGGCCGGTCGGATAGAGCAGGAGGTGGCCCGCCAGGATCGCGGCCTCCAGGGCCGTCGCCCGGAGCAACGTCACGGACAGTCCGGCCAGTCTGCCCGGCCACAGGCGGTGGCAGGACGGGAAAAACAGCGGCAGTACCCCGGTGACCTTCATCGGCCGACCTCCTGTCGGCACGCGAAGGTCGTCCTCGACCCCCGTGTGCCTCATGTCCCACCATGTGATTTCCCCCTCGCCGCGCACCGTGAAACCGCCCGGTGCGGGATGCTGGGGATAACGTTCGTTCACTTCGACGATGGCGGGACGCGCCAAAAGTGCGGTACTTGTCGGTACGAACGGAAGCGATCGCTTCCGTGGTCGCTTGATGGAGGCAGTGATGGGTGTGGCAGCCGGTCCGATCCGCGTGGTGGTCGCCAAGCCGGGGCTCGACGGTCACGATCGCGGGGCCAAGGTCATCGCGCGGGCTCTGCGCGACGCCGGTATGGAGGTCATCTACACCGGGCTCCACCAGACGCCCGAGCAGATCGTCGACACCGCCATCCAGGAGGACGCCGACGCGATCGGCCTGTCCATCCTCTCCGGCGCCCACAACACGCTGTTCGCCGCGGTCATCGACCTGCTCAAGGAGCGCGAGGCCGAGGACATCCTCGTCTTCGGCGGCGGCATCATCCCGGAGGAGGACATCGCGCCGCTGAAGGAGAAGGGCGTCGCGGAGATCTTCACCCCCGGCGCGACGACCTCGGCGATCGTGGAGTGGGTCCGGGAGAACGTCCGTCAGCCGGCCGCGTCCGGCGGCTGAGCGCCCTCCTTTCGCGGCCCGGCGGGCGGCAGGAGTTCCCGCGTCATCTCCGCCCGCAGCCGCAGCGTGGTGACCAGCCGCTGGAACGCCTCCGCCCAGTATCCGCCGGCGCCCGGCGCGGCGTCCTCCGGTTCGTCGGGTATCGCCAGGAGCGTCTCCAGCCGCGTGGCCTCGGCCGGGTCCAGGCAGCGCTCGGCCAGCCCCATCACCCCGCTGAAGCTCCACGGGTAGCTGCCCGCCTCCCGGGCGATGTCGAGGGCGTCCACCACCGCCCGGCCCAGCGGCGGCGCCCACGGCACGGCGCACACCCCGAGCAGCTGGAACGCCTCCGACAGGCCGTGCGTGGCGATGAACCCGGCCACCCACGCGGCCCGTTCCCCCGCATCCAGCGCGGCCAGCAGCTTCGCCCGCTCCGCCAGGGACACCGCGCCCGGCCCGCCCGCCTCCGGCGCCGACGGCGAGCCGAGCAGCGCCCGCGACCACGCGGCGTCCCGCTGCCGGACCGCCGCCCGGCACCAGGCCGCGTGCAGTTCGCCCTGCCAGCCGTCCGTCACCGGCAGCGCCACGATCTCCTCGGGCGTCCGCCCGCCCAGCCGCCGCGGCCAGGTGCCGAGCGGAGCGGACTCCACCAACTGCCCGAGCCACCAGGACCGTTCCCCGCGGCCCGCCGGGGGCGTGGCCACCACGCCGTCGCGTTCCATGTCCGTGTCGCACTCGAGCGGCGCCTCCACCACGATCGCCGGCGTGTCACCGGTGCGGTCCAGGGCCACACACGCCGTGGCGCGTACGGCCATCCGCGCGGCGAGCGCCGAGCCCGGCAGCGCGGACAGCAGATCCGCCGCGGTGGCCCGGACATTGCGGCTGCGGTCGCCCAGCGTCTGCTCCAGGAACGGCTCGTCCGCGTCCGACAGGCCCGTGCGCAGCGAGTCCAGGAACATCAGCCGGTCCTCCGCCCGCTCCGTCACCCAAGTCGACGCCAGCAGCTCCCGCCCCCGCGCGGGCGTATGGGCGCGCAGCGCGCCGAGCAGTGCCGCCCGCTCCG
>NZ_JACBWZ010000235.1 GCF_013870595.1 Streptomyces sp. WELS2
CTCAAGCTGCGCGGCCGGACGCACGGCCCCGGGGAGCTGGCCGAGGAGACCGCGCCGGTGGGGGTGGAGGTGTTCTCGGTGCAGCCGGTCCGGGTGGAGTACGCCCCCGAGGTGGCCGCCGCGGTGCAGCGGCGCCGCATCGCCGCGCTGGACGCCCGGCAGCGGGCCAGCCTGCTCGGCTCGGTGGTGGACTCGGTGGAGGACACGGTGACCCGGCTGACCACGCGCGGTCTGGTCGAACTGGACGACTACGACCGCAAGGTGCTGGTCCGGGACCTGACCGTGGCGTTCTGCTCGGGGCGTGGTGAGCCGGTGTAGCCGGCGGGGCCAACCCCTGCACGATTGGTATGGACATGTTCAACTGGCGGCAATAATCTGGGACTTGGTCTAGACCTACCTGCACGGCTCACCGAACTCCCCACGTTCCCCAGGAGCGGCAGCATGCGCACCAAGACCAAGTTGTCCGCGGTCGTACTGGGCGCGGTGACCGCCGGAGCGTTCGCGCTCTCCACCGGCGGTGCCAGCGGCCACGGCTACACCGATCTCCCCATCAGCAGGCAGAAGCTCTGCCAGAACGGCACCGTGACCAACTGCGGCCAGATCCAGTGGGAGCCGCAGAGCGTCGAGGGCCCCAAGGGCTTCCCGGCCGGCGGACCCGCCGACGGCCAGATCTGCAACGCCGGGCTGGGGCAGTTCGCCCCGCTCAGCGCGCCCAGGACACCGTCCGGCGCGGCCTGGCCGGCCACGAAGGTGACGGGCGGGCAGTCGTACACCTTCCGCTGGCAGTTCACCGCCAGGCACGCCACGACGGACTTCAGGTACTACATCACCAAGCAGGGCTGGAACCAGGATCACAACCTCGCCCGCTCGGACCTCAACCTCACGCCGTTCCTGACGGTGCCCTACGGCGGTCAGCAGCCGCCGTCCACGCTCAGCCACAGCGGCACCCTGCCGTCCGGCCTGAGCGGGCACCACGTCATCGTCTCGGTGTGGACGATCGCCGACACGGGCAACGCGTTCTACGCCTGCTCGGACGTCACCTTCTGAGCGCACGGGTAAGGGCCCCCCGTCGAGACGAGGGGCCCTTCTCAGGTGCGCCGCCAGGGACTCGAACCCCGGACCCGCTGATTAAGAGTCAGCTGCTCTAACCAACTGAGCTAGCGGCGCATGACTCCCGCCTGCCTCGGGTTTTTCTTCCCGCGGCCGGCGACGAAGAAAATACTACCCGGTCCCCGGGGGTGCTCGTGACCACCCGGGCGGACCTAGATCGCCAGCGAGAGCAGGACCGGCGCCGCGTTGCGGTTCAGGGTGTCCGCGGCCCGCTTCAGCCGGTGCGCGTCCCGCACCGGCAGGGACAGGGCGAGGCAGCCGACCGTGGAGCCCGCGGTGACCGGTACGGCGGCGCAGACCGTGCCGACCGCGTACTCCTGGAGGTCGAGCACCGGCGCCGCCGGCGGCTGCGCCTCCAGGCGGGACAGCAGCAGCTTGTCGCTGGTGATCGTGCGCGAGGTGAGCCGCGCCATCTTGTGCCGGGCCAGGTGGTCGCGGCGGGCGTTCGCGTCCAGCTGGGTCAGCAGGCTCTTGCCCACGGCCGTGGCGTGGGCGGAGTAGCGGAAGTCCACCCACTCGTTGACCGGCGGGGTGGCCGGCCCGGCGGCGTACTGGGTGATCCGGACCTCGCCGTCCACGTACCGGCTGAGGTAGACGGCCGCGCCGACCGCGTCGCGCAGCCGGTCCAGGTTCTGCTGGAGCCTGTCGCGCAGGGCCCGCTCCCGGTCGTGCGCCGAGCCGAGCCGGCGCAGGGTCTCGCCGGTGACGTACGCGCCCTCGGCGATCTCCTGGACGTAGCCCTCGCGGCGCAGCATCCGCAGCAGGCCGGTGAGCCGCCCGGGGACCAGACCGGTGCGGCGGGCCAGCTCGGCGGCGGTGATGCCGGCCGGGTGGCCGGAGACGATCTCCAGCACGCGCAGGGCTTCCTGGGCGCAGTGGTACGGGGCGGTCGGCTTGAAACTCATGGGTCCCCCTCGGCCGCGATCCGGGTCGGATCGTGTCCACGATAGCCGCGCGGGGACCCCGCGGAAGAGGGTCTCGGCGAGATGAAGCCCTTCGTGTGCACGCTCCCACCGGCGGCGAGATCCGGTGGCATATGCCAAGGGCACGTACCGGTGCCCGTTCGCGCCGACGGACCCCGCCGCTCACAGGACCGCGCTGATGAACTCCCGGGTCCGCTCCCGCTCCGGGTCGCCGAAGATCTTCTCCGGCGGGCCGGCCTCGATGACGCGGCCCGAGTCGAACATCAGTACCTGGTCGGAGATGTCCCGGGCGAAGCCCATCTCGTGGGTCACGCACAGCATGGTGATGTCCGTGCTGCGCGCGATGTCCCGCAGCAGGTCGAGCACGCCCGCGACCAGCTCCGGGTCGAGCGCGGAGGTCACCTCGTCCAGCAGCAGCACCTGGGGCCGCATCGCCAGCGCCCGGGCGATCGCCACCCGCTGCTGCTGCCCGCCGGACAGCCGGGTCGGCCTCATGTCGCACTTGTCGGCCAGGCCCACCAGGTCCAGCAGCTCCCGCGCCCGCGCCTCGGCCTCGTCCTTCGACAGGCCGAGCACCCGCACCGGCGCCTCGGTGACGTTGCGCAGCACCGACATGTTCGGGAACAGGTTGAACTGCTGGAACACCATCCCGATCTTCTTGCGGACCTCCCGCACCTGCTTCTCCGGCGCCGGGAACAGCCGCTGCCCGGCCACCGTGATCGTGCCCTCGTCCGGCTTGGCGAGGGTCATCAGCAGTCTGAGGATCGTGGTCTTCCCGGAACCGGAGGGACCTATCAGGGTGACGTGCCGGCCCGCGTCCACGGACAGGTCCAGCCCGTCCAGGACGGTGTTCTCCCCGAACCGCTTGGTCACCCCCTCGATGCGGATCAGCTCGGTCGGCAGGGTGCCGGTCGCGGCCGGCTGCTTGCTGGTCTCAACGGACAAGACGTCGCTCCAGGGTGCGCAGAAGAAGGGAGGCCAGATACGACACGACGACGAAGGCGACCCCGATCACCGTCAGCGGCTCGGTGAACTGGAAGTGCTGCTGGGAGACGAGCCGCGCCCGGCCCAGCATCTCCAGCACGCCGATCGTCATCAGCATCGGCGTGTCCTTCAGCATCGCGATGACGTAGTTGCCGAGCGGCGGCACCACCCGGCGCACCGCCTGCGGCAGCACCACCGCCGTCCAGGTACGCCGCACCGGCAGGCTCAGCGCCGTCGCGGCCTCCCACTGACCCGCCGGCACCGCCTCGATGCCGGCCCGGTAGACCTGCATCGTGTACGTCGAGTAGTGCAGCCCGAGCCCGAGGACCCCGGTGGTCAGCGGGGACAGGGTCACCCCCGCCTCGGGCAGCACGTAGAACAGGAAGAACAGCTGCACCAGCAGCGGGGTGTCCCGCACGAACTCCGTGAAGACCCCCACCGGCCAGCGCGCCCACCGGGTCGGCGCCCGCATCAGCAGCGTCCACACCAGGCCCAGCGCGAACGAGATCAGCGACCCCAGGGCCAGCGCCTCCAGTGTGACGACCAGTCCCTTGCCGAAGTACGGCAGGAAGTCGGCGACCGCTCCCCAGTCCCAGGTCATCGGGCCACCTCCGCCTTCAGCCGGCGTTCCAGACCGCGCATCCCGCGGGTGAGCAGGAACGCGATCACGAAATAGATCAGCAGCAGGTACGCGTAGATCTGGGCGCTCTGCTGGAGGGCGAGCCGTACCAGGTTGCCGCTGAACGCCAGGTCGCCCATGCCGGTGATGGACACCAGCGCGGTGCCCTTGAGCAGCTCGATCAGCAGGTTGGAGAAGGACGGGATCATCTCCGGCACCGCCTGCGGCAGCAGGATCAGCCGCAGCCGCTGCCAGGGCGTGAAGCCGAGCGCGATCCCGCCCTCGCGCTGCGCCGGGTCCACCGCCACCAGCGCGCCGCGCACGATCTCGGCGCCGTACGCGCCGTAGGTCAGGCCCAGCGCGAGCGTGCCCGCCCACATCGGCACCAGCTGCCAGCCGAAGGCGACCGGCAGCACGAAGAACACCCAGAAGATCATCACCAGCGCCGAGGTGCCGCGGAACACCTCGGTGTACAGGCCGGCGACGAAGCGGACCAGCCGCGAGCGGTGGGTGCGCGCGGCACCGGCGGCGAAGGACACCGCGGCGGCCAGCAGCGCGCTGTACACCAGCAACTGGAGGGTGACGCCGACCCCTTGGAGGATGATTTTCCACAGGCCCGCGGTCATCGGCGGCACAGCTCCTTCGCGGTCAGGGTCGTCATCTCCGCCTCGGTGAAGCCGAAGGGCCGCACGATCCGGTACAGCTCCCCGCTGCGGCGCAGCTTGTGCAGCTCGGCGTTGAAGGCGTCGCGCAGCCGGGTCTCGTTCGGCCGGAACGCGAACGCCCCGCCGTCCGCCTTGGGTCTGCCGTCCACGAGCGCGATGAACGGCTTGGTCGACTCGGCCTTGGCGGAGCCCCGCGCGACCATCCGCGCGGTGACCGCCGTGGCCGCGAACAGGTCGACCCGCCCGGACTCCACCGCGTTCAGCCCGGCCACCTGGTCCGGGACGATGACCAGGTCGTTCTCCTTGAAGCCCGCCTCCACGGCGTGCTGGATCTGCGCGTACCCGGTCCCGGTGGCGATCTTCGCGTGCCGGCGCAGCGCGTCCGCGTAGGTGCGCAGCCCGAGCGGATTGCCCTTGCGGACGATGAACGCGTCCGGCATCCGGTAGTCGGGGTCGGCGAAGATGACCTGCTCGCAGCGGTCCGGGGTGACGTACATCCCGGCGGCCACCACGTCGAACTGCTGGGCGTTCAGCCCCGGGATCAGCGAGCCGAACTCGGTCGGCACCGGCTGCACCCGGTCCACCCCGAGCCGCCGGAAGACTGCCCTGGCCAGCTCGGGCGCCTCCCCGGTGAGCCTGCCGTCCCGGTCGATGTACCCGAAGGGCACCTCGCCGGCGATCCCGAGCCGTACGACACCCTGGGCGCGCAGCCGCTCCAGCAGGTCGCCGCCGTCCTTCCCGGACGCCGACGCCACCCGTGTGCAGCCCGCCGCGCCCAGCGCGCCGAACGCCGCGAGTCCCGCCAGCACGGAGCGCCGGGTGTGTCCGCGTCCCGGCCGTATGGTGTGTGCGTCGTTCCCACGTGGTGCAGCCATGGCGGCGCGGCTACCCAGACGTGATCCGGCTATGCACCCCGTTTCGCCGGCCCGGCGGCGCGGTCACCGCCGGGCGGACGCGGGCGCCTCCGGCCGGATCCGCCGCGCCCGCACCAGGGGGAGCGGCGGCGGGGCCTTCAGCGACCGGGCACGTAGCCGCGTTTCTTGTCGACCACGTTCGCGAGCGGTCTGCCCGCCGCCCACCGCTCGTACAGCTCGACGAACTGCGCCGCGAGCCGATCGTGCCGGCCGAAGGTGTCGCCGCTCATGTGCGGGGACACGATCAGCCCCGGCAGCTCCCACAACGGGCTGTCCTCGGGCAGCGGTTCGGCGGCGAACACGTCCAGTGCCGCGCCCGCGATCCAGCGCCGCTCCAGTGCCCGCGCGAGGGCGTCCTCGTCCACCAGGCCGCCCCGGCCGACGTTCACGAAGAACGCCGAGGGCTGCATCACGCCGAACCGGTGCGTGTCGAACATGCGGTACGTCCGCTCGGTCAGCGGAGCCGCCGCGATCACCCAGTCCGCGCGGGCGATCAGCCGGTCCAGGTCGTCCGGGCCGTGTATCCCGGTCCGCGGCACCCGCCCGACCAGCGCCGTCCGCACCTCCAGGGCCTTCAGCGCCCGCACGATCGCCCGGCCTATGGGACCCGAGCCGACCACGCACGCGTACGTGCCCGCCACCCGCCGGGTCTCCCGGTGCCGCCAGGCCCGCTCCCGCTGGTGGGCCAGGGTGCGCGGCAGGTCCTTGGCGACCGCCAGCACCAGGGCCGCCACGTACTCGGCCACCGGCTGCTCGAAGATCCCGCGCGCGTTGGTCACCACCGTGTCCGACGCGGCCAGCTCCGGGCACATCAGATGGTCCACGCCCGCGCTCGCCGTGTGCACCCAGCGCGGCCGGGGACCGTCCCCCGGCCACGCCTCGCGCACCGCGCGCGAGGTGAAGTCCCACACCAGCAGCACATCCGCCGCGGGCAGCCGCTCGGCCAGACGCGCCTCGTCCGTGCGCACGATCCGGGCGCGTCCGGTGAGGCGGCCGAGCCGGGGCGGCGGATCGGCGTCGAGGACCAGCACGGTGGGGGGTAACGGTGTCATGCGGGGCGGCTCCCGGAGGACTGACCTGCGCGGCCGTGCACGGACCGACCACGCTCGCACCCGGACCCGGCGTCGTCAACACGGCCGCGGGCCGGAAGGCGCGGTGCCGCCCCGACGGGGTACCCGGAACACGGGCCGCCGGGCACGGCTGCCCGGGGACGGCCCGTACCGCCGGATCACCATCAGGAAGGCTGGACATGACCGCACTCGGACTCCTCTACCCGGGCCACCGTGCCGAGGACGACTATCCACGCATCGAGCAGCTCCTGGGCAGCGACATCCGGGTGGACCTGATCCACACCGAGCCCGGCGAGGACACCCGCGACGTGGCCGCGCTGCGCGAGCTGGGCTCCGCCGGGCGGTTCGCCGAGGGCGTGGAGGCGCTGCGGCTGACCGGGGCCGAGACGGTGGTGTGGGCCAGCGCCGGCGGCGGCTTCGTACACGGACTCGCGGGCGCCCAGGAGCAGGTGCGCACCCTGGCCCGGCTGGCCGGGATGCCCGCCTCCTCCACCTCCTTCGGCTTCGTCAACGCGGCCCGCGAGCTGGGCGTACGACGGGTCGCCGTCGGCGCGGCCTACCCGCGGGAGGTCACCGCCCTGTTCGCGGACTTCCTGCGGGCCGCGGGCCTGGAGGTGACCGGCCCGCGCTCCCCGGCCACCGCCACCCCGGACGAGGTCGCCGGCTGGGGCCGGGAGGAGGTGCTGGCCCTGGCCCGCGCGGCGGACACCCCCGACGCCCAGGCCGTCCTGCTGCCGGACACGGCCCTGCACACCGCGGCCCACCTCGGCGTCCTGGAGAAGGCCCTGTCCAAGCCGGTCCTCACCGCCGGCCAGGTCACGGTCTGGGAGGCGCTGCGGCTGGCCGACCGCCGGGTGAACGCGCCGACCCTGGGCAGCCTGTTCACCCGGGAGCCGCTCGTGCAGGTGTGACGCCGGGTTCTCCTCGTCGGCCCGGGCCCCTTGCGCGGGCGCGGGACAATGGACGGTGGCCCACCCGAAAGCGGTGCCGGCGAACCGTACGAGGAGGAGACAAGACATGGCGGAGCCCACGCCGCGTCGCAACGAACCGCGGCTACGCCCCGCGCCCCTGCTCTTCGAGCCCGCGGCGGCGGCCTCGGACCCGGAGCACTTCTTCGACCTGGAGTCGATCGAGGATCCGCGCGAGCTGCTGTCCCGGGCGACGGAGCTGACCCAGGCGTTCCGCGCGGCGGCCGACCGGGCCGTGGAGTTCCAGGCCGTCGCGGCCGCCCAGCTCGCCGACCCGCGCCGGTTCGACCGGCTGACCCCGGCGGACATCGCCGAGCGGGCGGAGTGGACCGAGGACTATGCCAAGAAGATGGTCGAGTTCGGGCGGGACCTGATGCGCGGGGAGGGCGAGGACCGGACGTCGGCCGATCCGCTGTAGCGCGCGGCACGGCGGACGCTTCCCGGCCGCCAGCGGCATATGCCGGGTGGGCAAGATACTCCTCCTCGGCCGTCCTGTCCCGGTTTTCCGCAACTCAGCGAAACCGCTCGCTGACGGGCTGTACATCTGGGTGTCATGACGACCAGTGCCCCGAACGTGACCTGTGACAGCGCCGGCGCCGTCGCCTGGCTCGCCTCGGCGGGAACCCACCCGCGCAGCACGCTCGCCCTGTGGCAGGAACGCCCGGACGCCCCCGTGGTCCTGCCCTGCGGCACCGTCTTCGACGTGGTCGGCGCCCCGGTGGTGTTCGGGCGCCGCATGCTGGACCGGCTGTGGGGCGCGGGGTCGCGCTCGGGCCCGGTCGCGGTCTTCCGGGGCCGCACGCTGTTCTTCGCCGCGCCCGGCACCGCCCAGC
>NZ_JACBWZ010000236.1 GCF_013870595.1 Streptomyces sp. WELS2
CGGCGGCCCGTCCGCTACCCCCAGTCGCGGCTCGACCGGCCCCGCTTCGTCTCCGAGCGCTGCTTCTTCTCGCGCAGCCTGCGTTCGTTGATGCCACGCGGGACGCGGGTGGGCTTGCGCGGCCTGGGCGGGGGCGCGGTGGCCTCCGCGAGGAGCGCGGCGAGACGTACGGCGGCGGCCTCCCGGTTGCGCCACTGCGAGCGGTGCTCCGAGGCCCGTACGGTCACCACCCCGTCCACCAGGCGCCCGGCCAGCCGGTGCAGCGCCCGCTCCTTCCACACGGGCGGGAGCGCCTCGGTGCGCGCGAGGTCGAAGCGCAGCTCCACCTGCGAGTCACTGGTGTTGACGTGCTGTCCGCCGGGCCCGGACGACCTGGAGAAACGCCACATCAGCTCGGCCTCGGGCAGCGAGACCGAACCACGGATGAGATAGGGCCCGGACATGTCCTCCATGTTCCCGCCCCGCAGCGGCGCACGTCACCTGTATTTCCGGCTCCCGGACCGGCCCGGCGGAACCTCGGCCCGGGCTCGGTAAAAAAGGTAAAGCCATCAGGAACCGACGGCACCCCCCGCGTCGTTGTGCCAGGTGACAGTAGCTTCGTCGGCAAGCTTCGTCGGCACAGATGTGCACAGAGATGCACGGGTATCCAAGGAAGGGACTCCCAACATGGCTGTAAGCCTGTCCAAGGGTGGCAACGTCTCGCTCACCAAGGAGGCTCCGGGCCTCACCGCCGTCACCGTGGGCCTCGGCTGGGACGTCCGCACCACCACCGGCACGGACTTCGACCTGGACGCCTCCGCCATCGCGGTGAACACGCAGGGCAGGGTCTACTCGGACGCCCACTTCGTGTTCTTCAACAACAAGCAGACCCCGGACAACTCGATCGTCCACACGGGTGACAACCGCACGGGCGAGGGCGCCGGCGACGACGAGGCGATCAACGTCAACCTGGCCGCGCTCCCGGCCGACGTCGACAAGATCGTCTTCCCGGTGTCCATCTACGACGCCGACAACCGCGGCCAGAACTTCGGCCAGGTCCGCAACGCCTACATCCGCATCGTCAACCAGGCCGGCGGCGCCGAGATCGCGCGCTACGACCTGTCCGAGGACGCGGCCACCGAGACGGCCATGATCTTCGGCGAGCTGTACCGCAACGGCGCGGAGTGGAAGTTCCGCGCGGTCGGCCAGGGCTACGCCTCGGGCCTGGTCGGCATCGCCCAGGACTTCGGCGTCAACGTCTGACAGCGGGCTCCGACCCGGAACAGCAGGTCCTCGGCCCGCCGAAACACCTGAAGACCCCCCAACTCCCCCTCGGGGGGTCTTTTTTTCACGCCCGGGTCGTCGAGCCAGTACGGGTACACATCCCTGTCGGGCTCCGAACCTCTCCGCGGCCACGTGGCATGGAAGCCGCGCCGGACGGCCGGGAAGCCGCTCGCGGAGGGCCCGCCCGTCCTTCAGGAGATCGCGGAGGACGGGGGGCTGAAGCACGTTGCAGTCGCCGGGCCGGACCACCCAGCGGCGGTTCTCGGCGGGGACACCGGGGTGCGGAGCCACGGAAGCCTGATGCCGGCCTTCGCCGGCACCGCCTCAGGGCGAGGGCGGGCTCCCCGTCAGAGCGTTTGAAACCCGGCCGGCACCGGTTTTTGTACCGGGCGTTCTCTTACACCCGCCCGGTACGGATGTCGCGTCGGACGGGCCGAACGTGTGCGGGCCGTCCGCGTGACAGCCGTCCGGTCCGGGAATGTCGTCCCCGCCGCGCCGGTCCCGGCGGCGAAGCCTGTGGGCATGCATTCCATCGGAAACCGTGTGGCGGCTCTCCGGTCCGGTCTGGGCCGGGCCGGCCTCGCCTGCACACTCGTGGCGGGCCTGGCCCCCGCCCTGATCCTCGGTGTGGGAGCCGGCCAGGCCCAGGCCGCCCCGCTGCCGGGCGGGCTCGGCCCCTGCGTCCCGGGAGACTGCCCGGACCCGTTCCCGGGCATCAACAACAGCCCCTTCGCGGGCCGGGACAACGGCATCAACATCTTCGTCGGCAACGACTTCCTCGTCCGGGGCAGGGCCGCGGAGGCGGAGGGCCGGATCGTCGTCCTGGACGACTTCGACATGGCCAAGGACACCGGGGGCAGCTCCGTCTACAACGTCGGCATCGTCGGCGTCGGCTCGCGGGTGCCACCGCCCGACGGCGCGGACTTCCTGACCACCGGCGGCGACATCACCGTCGCCCCCGGCCAGCGGCTGCTCGCCGAGGGCGGGGTCGTCCGGTACGGCGGCACGGTGACCGGCACGGTGGAGGGAACCCTCGTCCACGACCCGGACGCCGCCCAGCCGTACCTGCCGCTGCGCGACCAGCTGACCGCCGCGAGCCAGTGCTACGCCCGCGTGGACGGGGCGCCCCGGCCGGCCACGGGTACGGCGGTGAACCAGGGCTACCAGACGCTGTTCACGGGCGACGGCACCTCCGCGCTCCAGGTGTTCAACGTCGACTTCGACCTCGCCGGTCCCGGCGGGGGCCAGCAGGGCATCGCCTTCGCGAACATCCCCGACGACGCGACGGTCCTGGTCAACCTCATCGGCGCCAACCGGGTCGTCAACACCTACAGCGGCGGCATCGACGACGCCACCGACCCGCTCAACGCCTACCGCGAACGCCTGCTGTGGAACTTCCCCGACGCCACCTCGGTGAACCTGACCGGCACGGGCCAGTTCCAGGGCAGCGTCCTGGTCGGCCGGCAGGCGTCCATGACCACGGTGTCGCTCCCCGGTGTGAACGGCCGCTTCCTGACCACCGGTTCGCTCACCCACACCAGCCCACAGACGGGCGTCGAGTTCCACTCGTACCCGTTCGACGGCGACCTGCCGGACTGCGGCGGCGAGCCGCAGCCGGTCACCGGTGAGGTCCGCGTCGAGAAGACCGACGCCGAGACCGGAGACCCGCTCGCGGGCGCGGAATTCGAGCTGTGGGAGGAGACGAACGGCACGCCCGGCCTCCAGACCGGCGGCGCCGACCCCGACACCCGCGTCGGCGGCACCTGCACCACCGGCACGGACGGCCTCTGCGCACGAACGGTGGAGACCGGCACGTACTACTGGCGAGAGACCGCGGCCCCCGACGGCTACGACCTCCCCACCCCCAACGTCTTCGGCCCCCTGACCCTCACCGAGGCCAACGCCGACGACGGCGTCCAGACCACCGCCGCGAACACCCGCACCGAAGAACCCCAACCCGTCACCGGCGAAGTCCGCGTCAACAAGACCGACGCCCAGACCGGCGATCCCCTCGCGGGCGCCAAGTTCGAGCTGTGGGAGGAGACCAACGGCATCCCCGGCCTCCAGACCGACGGCGCCACCCCCGACAGCCAGGTCGGCGGGGTGTGCACCACCGGCACGGACGGCCTGTGCGTACGGACGGTGGAGACCGGCACGTACTACTGGCGAGAGACCGCGGCCCCCGACGGCTACGACCTCCCCACCCCCAACGTCTTCGGCCCCCTGACCCTCACCGAGGCCAACGCCGACGACGGCGTCCAGACCACCGCCACGAACACCCGCACCGAAGAACCCCAACCCGTCACCGGCGAAGTCCGCGTCAACAAGACCGACGCCCAGACCGGACAGCCGCTGGAGGGCGCGGTGTTCGAACTCTGGGAGGAGACCAACGACACTCCCGGCCTCCAGACCGGCGGCGCCGACCCCGACACCCGCGTCGGCGGAACCTGCACCACCGGCACGGACGGAGTGTGCGCGCGGACGGTGGAGCCGGGCACGTACTACTGGCGAGAGACCGCGGCCCCCGACGGCTACGACCTCCCCACCCCCAACGTCTTCGGCCCCCTGGTCCTGACCGAGGCCAACGCCGACGACGGCGTCCAGACCACCGCCGAGAACACCCGCACCGACGAACCCCAGCCGACCACCGGCGAAGTCCGCGTCAACAAGCTCGACGCCCAGACCGGCCGACCCCTCGCGGGCGCCGTGTTCCAGCTGTGGAGGGAGACCAACAACATCCCCGGCCTCCAGACCGGCGGCGCCGACCCCGACACCCAGATCGGCGGCACCTGCACCACCGGCACAGCCGGCCTGTGCACACGAACCGTCACACCCGGCACGTACTACTGGCGCGAGACCGCGGCCCCCAACGGCTACGACCTCCCCGACCCCAACGTCTTCGGCCCCCTGGTCCTGACCGAGGCCAACGCCGACGACGGCGTCCAGACCACCGCCGTGAACACCCGGACCGAGGAACCGGACACAGAGGGCACCCTCAAGATCAAGAAGACCGATGCCCAGAACGGCAAGCCCCTCGCGGGCGCGGTCTTCGAGCTGTGGAAGGAGACCAACGGAACTCCCGGCCTCCAGACCTCCGGCACCGGCCCCGACACCCGCATCGGCCGGCGCTGCTCCACCGACGCCGGGGGCGACTGCACCTTCGACGACCTCCCGCTCGGCGAGTACTACGTGCGCGAGGTCGCTGTACCCGAGGGCTACCGGCTGCCCGAAGACCCGGTCAGCGGTCCGCACGAGCTGACCGAGGACAACGCCGAGGACGGCATCACCGTCCGGCTCGGCAACAGCCGCTGCGAGCCCGGCCACCACGGCTACGGCGACGACGGCTACGGACACTCCGGTGGCCACGGCGACTCCGGCACGGGCTGCGGAGCCGCGGACGGCGACAGCGACTCCGGCAAGGGGTACGGAGACAAGTAACGGCACGTCCGACGCGCCCCCTCCGGATGCCGTGAGCCGGAGGGGGCGCTCTCCTGTCCGACGCCCTACGGCAGCCGGGGGAAGCGGGCCTGGAGGGTCCAGATCACCGGGTTCTCCGCCAGGTCCTCGTGCATGTCGGTGAGGTCCGCCAGCAGGTCGTGCAGGAAGTCCCGGGCCTCCCGGCGCAGTTCGGCGTGGGAGAAGGAGAGCGGGGGCTCCTCGGCCGGGGTCCAGTCCGAGGTGATGTCGACCCAGCCGAAGCGGCGCTCGAACAGCATCCGGTCGGTGGACTCGGTGAAGTCCAGCTCCGCCCGCTGCGGCCGGGCGGCCCGGGAGCCCATCGGGTCCCGGTCCAGTTGCTCGGCGATGTCGCACAGCGCCCACGCGAAGTCCAGCACCGGCACCCATCCCCAGGCCGTGGACAGCTCCCGGTCGGTCTCGGTGTCCGCGAGATAGACGTCCCCGCAGAACAGGTCGTGCCGCAGCGCGTGCGCGTCCGCGCGCCGGTAGTCGGTCTGGGGCGGGTCCGGGAACCGGTTGGAGAGGGCATAGCCGATGTCGAGCACGGGGAGATGGTGTCACGCCGTCCCGCCCGGAACCGCCGCCGGTCCGTCCGGACACCCCCACGCCCACCTGGTTCCACCCGCCGTACACCCCACGGCCCTGCTCTGCCGACCCGTGTAACGGGAAGGTAAAAAACCATGCGTGCCGGTCCGGCCGACACAGCCCTGCGCCAGGATTGAAGCGCACAAGGGCCGACTGTCACGCCCGACCGGGCAGTTGCCTCACCGTTCGGGATGAACTCCGGCTCACGCAGCGTGCCCGACCCTTCAGGGAGATGTCTCATCGTGCCCACCGCCAGGAAGACCACCCGGAACCTGTTAGCCGTAGCGTTACTGACCGCGGGCCTCGCCGTCGCGACTCCGGTGAACGCCGCGCACGCCATGAACCAGACGCCTTGCACCAGTGACGACTTGTTGCACATCTGGGGCCACTACAGCCGTCCGATCATTGCCGGCGGCAACGGGCCCTTCGAATACTGCGCCGCCAACGCGGGGACCATGAGTCTCGGAGCCGGCGCCTGGGTGGACAAGATCTCCACCGGGAACAACGACATCCAGATGAACGACGCCAACGGCTCAACCGTCAAGATCAGCCGCTGGAACATCGTGACCTACCCCACCCGGCCGCCGAACATCACGTCCATCCAGATCTTCTGAGCTGTCGGCACGCCCCACCCGCCGGCGCCCCACCGCCGGGCGCCCCGCCCGCCTAAGATCGCCGGCATGTCCAGATCGGTACGCCTTGTCCCGGCCGTCGCGGCGCTGCTGGCCCTCGCCCTGACCGGCACCGCGTGCGACGCCGGTGTCCGGGGCGCCCCGGGCGGTCCCGGCGTGGGCGACCCGTACTTCCCGAAGGCCGGCAACGGCGGCTACGACGTCGGGCACTACGGCCTCGCCCTGGACTACACCCCGGCCACCCGCCGGCTCACCGGCACCGCGGTCATCACCGCCCGGGCCACCCGGGACCTGTCCGCGTTCGACCTCGACCTCGCCGGACTGCGCGTCGACTCCGTGCGCGTGGAGGGCGAGCAGGCCCGCTGGAACCGCACCGGGCAAGAGCTCACCGTCCGCCCGCACACCGGCCTCCGCAAGGGCGAGACCTTCCGCGCGACCCTCCGCTACTCGGGCACCCCGCGCACCCTCACCGACCCCGACGGCTCGAAGGAGGGCTGGCTGCCCACCGCCGACGGCGCCCTCGCCCTCGGCGAACCCGTCGGCTCCATGGCCTGGTTCCCCGGCAACCACCACCCTTCCGACAAGGCGACCTACGACATCGCGGTCACCGTCCCCGAGGACCTCAAGGCCGTCTCGGTCGGCGAGCAGGTGGACCAGACCACGAAGGGCGGCCGCACGACCTACCGCTGGCAGTCGGCCCAGCCCATGGCGAGCTATCTCGCCACCGTCGCCATCGGCCGCTTCGACATCGCCCGCACCACCGGCCCGCACGGCCTGCCGATCGTCACCGCCGTCGACCCGGGCCAGGCCAAGGCGAGCGCCGGCGTGCTCGCGCGGATCCCCGAGATCCTGGACTGGGCGGAGTACAACTTCGGCCCGTACCCCTTCTCCTCCGCCGGCGCGATCGTGGACCGCCCGGGCGACGCCGGTTACGCCCTGGAGACCCAGACCCGCCCCGTCTTCCCCGGCCCGCCCGACGTCTCCACCCTGGTGCACGAACTCGCCCACCAGTGGTACGGCGACTCGGTCGGTCCCGCGTCCTGGCGGGACATGTGGCTCAACGAGGGCTTCGCGACCTACGCGGAGTGGCTCTACGACGAGGACCACGACGGGCCCACCGCCCAGGAGACCTTCACCAGCCTCTACGAGGGCGGCCCCGACGACCTCTGGGCCTTCCCGCCGGCCCGGCCGACGAGCGCCGCGCACATCTCCGACGCGCCCGTGTACCAGCGCGGCGCGATGGTCGTGCACAAGATCCGCCAGACCGTCGGCGACGACACCTTCTACGACATCGTCCAGGGCTGGGCCGCCGCCCACCGCCACGGCACCGCCGACACCGCCGGCTTCGTGCGATACGTGGAGAAGAAGGCCCCGGGCAAGGACTTCCGCACGATCTGGAAGGACTGGCTGTACGGCGACGGCAAGCCCGCCCACGCCTGAGGCCCGCCCCGGCCGCCGTGGCTCAGTCCACCACCCGTATGCCCAGCTCCGCCGCCAGCAGCGGGGCCAGGTCCAGCAGTTGGCCCGTTCCGATCACCGCGCCGGACAGGCGGTCCAGGCCCCGGACGATCTCCAGGGGCGCGGCGCCGCGCAGATCGACGTCCGCCAGCGTCGCGCTGCCGAAGTCGGCTCCTTTCAGGGCACAGTCGCTGAACTCCACCCGCTCCAGCCGCGCCCCCGCGAAGTCCGGTTCGACCAGCACACAGGACTCGAAGACGACGTCCTTCAGCCGGGCCTCGCGCAGATTCAGGAAGTCGATCTTCCCGCCCCGGACCACGACCCGCTCCAGCACCGCCCCGTGCATCTGGGTGCCGCCCAGCCGCGCGTCGACCAGCTCGACATCGCGGAACGTGGACTCCGCGAGCCCGGTGCCGACCCCGCGCAGGCCGGTCAGGACCGAGTCCAGCACCCGGGCCCTGGCCAGCGCCGTCTCGTCCAGCACACAGCCCGTCAGCGCGCAGTCCATGAACCGGGCGCCCCGCGCGTCCTGCCCGCTCAGGTCCCGTTCCCGGAACTCCAGCCCGTCGTAGTCCCCGTCCGGCTCCAGGGCGCCGCCGGCCCAGGGCTCCAGGGCCGGCAGCCGCGGCTTCGGCCTCCTTCGCCCCGCCGCCGCTG
>NZ_JACBWZ010000237.1 GCF_013870595.1 Streptomyces sp. WELS2
GGCTGCTGACCCTCCCCGAGCCGCTGGGGCGTCCGCTCCGCCGCCGGTCACCCAGGCCCCGGCGCTCCGGCTGAAGCGGTGCTCACGTCTCCGTGCGGTACATCAGGTCGGTCTCGTGGACGGTGAAGCCCAGCCGCTCGTACACGGTCACCGCGGCCGTGTTGTCGGCGTCGACGTAGAGCATCGCGGTCGGCAGCTGCTGGGCGGCCAGGTGGCGCAGCCCGATCGTGGTGAGGGCCTTGCCGAGGCCGCCGCCCTGCTCGCCGGGGCGCACCCCGAGGACGTAGACCTCGCCGAGGCCCTCCTCGGCGTGCGTCTTGGTCCAGTGGAAGCCGATCAGCTCCCCGCGCCGCTCGGCGAGGAAGAACCCGGCCGGGTCGAACCACGGCTCGGCCTTGCGGTCGTCCAGGTCCCGCTGGGTCAGCGAGCCCTGCTCCGGGTGGTGGGCGAAGGCGGCGGCGTTCACCGCGAGCCAGGCCGCGTCGTCCTTGCCGGGCACGAAGGTGCGCACGCTCACGCCCTCCGGCAGCACCGGCTCGGGCAGCTCGAGGCCGGCCAACGGCCGCCGCATCTGGCGCAGTTCCCGGAACAGCGTCAGGCCCAGCACCTGGGCGAGGTGCCGGGCGGCGGGGTGTCCGCCGTGCGCCCACACCCGCAGCCGCTTGCCGGAGGCGGCGAGCAGGGCCGAGCCGAGCGCCCGCCCGTGCCCGTGCCCGCGCTGGACGGGGTGCACGACGAGTTCGGCGGCCGGCGGCTCCACCGGATCGGTGTCCTCCAGCTGGGCGTAGCCGACGAGTTCGTCGCCGACCGTCAGCAGCAGATGCGAGACGCCCTCGCGGGAGCCGCCGCGCAGGTGCAGCCGGCCCTGCTCGGACACCGGCTGCTGCCCGTCGACGCGGGCGGCCTCGCCGAGCAGGCGCAGCACGGCCTCGCCCTGGTCCGGGGTGAGCGCGGAGTAGGTCTCGATGGAGCGGGCGGAAAAGCCCCGTACGGTGTCGTCGCTGCTCATGCGTACGAGAGTACGGGGCGCCCCGGGTGAAGTCCCGGCATACCGGCGGCGAAGGCGACCGGCGGGAGCATCGGCGAAGGGAAATCAGGATGTGACCTGAACCCCCTGTCGCGCTACGCGCGTTGACTCTAGGCTGCGCCGAGCACCACAGCCGACCCACAGGGGGGTTTCCATGCCATCCGCACCCCGGCGCACCAGACGCCGTACCTACGCCTTCCTCGCGTCCGCGGCCGGTCTCGCCACGGCGGCGGCGCTGGCCACCGCGCTGCCGGCGGACGCGCACGAGGAGCACCACCCCCACCGTCCGGGCCGCTACCAGGACGTCCAGCTGCTGTCGTTCAACGATCTGCACGGCAACCTGGAGCCGCCGTCCGGCTCCTCCGGCCGGGTCACCGAACTCCAGCCGGACGGCACGACGAAGACGATCGACGCGGGCGGGGTCGAGTACCTCGCGACCCACCTGCGGCAGGCCCGCAAGGGCCACCCGTACTCGGTGACGGCGGCCGGCGGCGACCTGGTCGGAGCCTCCCCGCTGCTGTCGGGCCTGTTCCACGACGAGCCCACCGTCGAGGCGCTGAACAAGCTGGACCTGGACGTCACCTCGGTCGGCAACCACGAGTTCGACGAGGGCGCGCGGGAACTGGCCCGCCTCCAGAACGGCGGCTGCCACCCGAAGGACGGCTGCTACACGGACCAGGAGTTCCAGGGCGCGGACTTCCCCTACCTGGCGGCGAACGTCCAGGACGACAAGACCGGCAAGCCGATCCTGAAGCCGTACTGGGTGTGGAAGAAGAACGGCGTCAGGATCGGCTTCATCGGTGTGACGCTGGAGGGCACCCCCGGCGTCGTCTCCGCCGAGGGCGTCAAGGGCCTGACCTTCAAGGACGAGACCGAGACCATCAACAAGTACGCCAAGGTGCTCCAGCGCCAGGGCGTGCAGTCCATCGTGGCCCTGATCCACGAGGGCGGTTACCCGGCCTCCGGCTCCTACAACTACGACTGCGACTCCCCGGGCGCGGGCGACGGCATCTCCGGCCCCATCGTGGACATCGCCAAGAACGTGACCCCGGCGGTGGACGCGCTGGTCACCGGGCACACCCACCAGGCGTACGTCTGCACGATCCCCGACCCGTCGGGCCGCCCCCGCATGGTCACGTCGGCGTCCTCCTTCGGCCGCCTGTACACCGACACCACGCTCACGTACGACCGCCGGACGGGCGACATCGTGCGGACGGCGGTGAACTCCGCCAACCACGTGGTGACGCGGGACGTCCCCAAGGCGCGGGACATCACCGACCTGATCGGCAAGTGGAACACCCTGGCCGCCCCGATCGGCAACCGCCCCATCGGCTACATCTCCGGCGACATCGGCAACACCGGCACCGAGTCCCCGATGGGCGACCTGGTCGCCGACGCGCAGCTCGCCTACGGCCGTGAGCTGGACCCGAGGACCAGCCTGGCGCTGATGAACCCGGGCGGTGTCCGGGCGGGCCTCACCTACGCGGCCAAGGGCGCGGAGGGCGACGGCGTGGTCACCTACGCCGAGGGCTTCACGGTCCAGCCGTTCGCCAACACGGTCAACCTCGTGGACCTCACCGGCGCGCAGCTCGTCCAGGCCCTGAAGGAGCAGGTCAG
Source organism: Streptomyces sp. WELS2 (assembly GCF_013870595.1). Classification (GTDB taxonomy): domain Bacteria; phylum Actinomycetota; class Actinomycetes; order Streptomycetales; family Streptomycetaceae; genus Streptomyces. The sequence continues at coordinate 2,645 of NZ_JACBWZ010000237.1, forward strand.
CGGTGTGAACGAGGCGGCCCCGCGCATCCTCCAGCCCTCCGCCGGCCTCACCTACACCCTGGACCTCACCAGGTCCGGCGCGGACCGCGTGGACGCCGGCTCCATCCGCCTCAACGGCGCGCCCATCGACCCGTCGGCCACCTACCGCGTCGCCATGAACGCCTTCCTCGCGGGCGGCGGCGACGGCTTCCCGTCCCTCGGCCAGGGCAAGAACCCCCTGGTCGGCACGGACGATCTGGCGGCCCTGGTGAAGTACCTGACGGCGAACTCGTCGCCGTCCTCCCCGCTCGCGCCTCCGGCGGCGAACCGGATCACGATCGTCAAGTAGCCCCTGCTTTTCCTCCTCCGGCCTTGTCCACAGCTGTGGACAAGGCCGGAGGTTCATGTCCGCGGGGTCGTGGGCCACGGGAGTGTCAACGCTCGTACACGGGGATGCGGGCGCCCCGTCCCGGTCCGCGACAGCAAGGTCCCCGCAGGCAGCGCCCTGATCTTCGGCACCGCGTCCTGGTCCGCGTTCGTAGCCAGTGTGAAGGAGTCCCTGTGATCCCCGACCTGTCCACCGCCACGTGGCGTAAGTCGAGTTACAGCGAGGGCGGGGACAACGACTGCGTAGAAGTCGCGGACGGGATCAAGCGTGGGAAGGGCGGGACGTTCGGGTGATGTAGGGCGGAAGCCCTGCGTGTCGGGTCGTGCGTCCCCGCATGGTTGGTCTCCCGGTCGAATGGACGACCGGGCACGAACTACCGATGCGGAAGGTGCCCAGGCGGTTATGGTCGTAGACACGACGCGTCGAAGGAGGACATCGATCATGGCCACCCACGCCAGCGACCGCGATCCGATCATCCCTCCCATGCCCGAGCGGACCCCCAAGGCGCTGCGCAGGGCCATCACCCAGCACGCGCCCCAGCTCCTCCCCGACTTCGACGCGCACTGGAAGTGGGCGATCGCGGACGCGTACGACACGACGCCCGTGGCCGCGTTCATGGCTTTGTGGTGGGGCGAGTACGCCCTGGCCCGGGACCCCGAGCTGGACGCACACGTGCGTGATCTGGAACAGCGCGCCTCAGAGGCCACCGACATCAACGAGGCCAAGGCTCTGCTCGAAGAAGCGTCGAAGATTCACTACCGGATGCGAGACCTGGAGCCCGGGGAGTGACCGACGGTTTCATGGGGCCGCCCTGGCAAATGGACTGGCGGCTCAGCGCTCTCGCCTACCTGGAAGCGCTGCCTGCGGAGGTGCGGGATCTGGTCTACGCCGTGCGTGGTGAGCTGATCACGGTCAAGGACCCTTACTTCCGCGGAATCGACGCCGATGAGTGCCTTCCCGATGGCATGAAGGTACGGCCGGCCCGGTCTACCGAGCCGAAAGGGCGCCACATCTGCTACTTCGACCACGGCAACGGCTGGCTCAAGTTCGTCTTCGTACCCCGGGTGGAAGATCCGCAGATCGTGGTGGAGGAACTCTTCTGGCTGGGCACTGAACCGGCTGAGGCGCCGCCAACGGAGGGGCAGGACCCCGGCCGCCGCTCCGCAGGACCACGCGGCGGCCGGAGTGCCCGAAACCTCAGGACGCCGAAGGAGTCCAGTCGCCCAGCCAGTCACCGATCTCCTGATCGGCGGCCTGCGCGTCGGTCAGCTGGGGGCGGTCCGTGCTCGCCGCTCCCGATCCCGCGCCCGTGTTCTTGTACTCGGCGAAGCGGTCGTCCTTCCAGGAGAAGCCGCTCATGTCGGTCCAGGGGGTTGTCTTGATCGCCGCGCTCAACGACGTGTTGCGGATCGTGGTCTGCGGGTCCAGAGTCGCGTCGCCGCCGGCGTGCCAGGGGCGGCCCAGGTAGAAGGTGCGGTCGGAGACGTCCCCCGAGATCGTCGAGTTGGCTATCAGGATGCCCTTGCGGTTCGCCGCCGTGGACGGGGCCGTGACGTAGCCCGCCGACGTGCCGTTCCACCGCTTCTTCAGGGTGATCACCGACTTGTCGATCACCGCCGTGGCCCGGCCGAAGATGAAGTCGACGTTGCCGGTCACGTAGGAGTTGGTCAGGTAGACCCGGCCGAGCCGGTCCTTCGACGCCGTGTCCAGGAGGAGGGTGTCCTGGTCGCCGGTGACGATGACCCCGTCCAGGAAGACCTTGTCGGACGCCGTGCGCAGGGCCACCGCCTGCTGGGCGATGTCCTGGTGGGCGGCCTCGTCGAAGTCGTTCGTGATGCTGAGGTTGCGGGCCTGGAAGTCGTCGGCCTCCACGGCCACGGTCGCGCTGCCGCCGGTGCCGTACGTGCCCGAGCCGTCCGGCTTCGGCGTGCCGGACGCGTTGTTGTAGACGATCACCGTGTCCTTGCGGCTGGACCCCGTGCCCTGGATGGTGACGTGCGGCTTGTTCGACGGGACCTTGACCGTCTCCCGGTACGTGCCCGGCTTCACCGCGATGACCACCCGCGACGCGTTGTTCGCCGGGACCGCGTTCACGGCGGCCTGGACGGAGGTGTACTGGCCCGAGCCGTCCTTGGCCACGGTCAGCGTGGTCGCCGCCGCCTTGGCGGCCGTCGTGCTCGTGCCCAGCGACGTACGCGGGCCCGCACCCGACTTGACCACCGACGGGACGTCCGCCGCCTTGTCGGGCGTGTACGCGTAGTAGCTCCTCGGGTCCCACGACCCGCCCGTGCCCCCGCTCTCGTTGCGGCCGCTCGTGCCCGAGAAGACGTTGCCGCGCTGGACGAGGGTGGCCGTCGTGTCCCGGATCACCGGGTTGGCCAGGCCCTGGAAGTACGAGTTCTCCAGCAGCATGTTGGTGTTGCCGCGCGCGTAGTTGCCGTAGGACGCCGTGATGGCCGTACCCGGCTCGTCCACCAGGTAGTTGTTGTACAGGTGGGCGTGGGCCACGTTGTCCGTGGACGGGTTGCGCTGCTCGGTCTCGCGGATCCAGTTGTGGTGGATCGTGATGTCCGCCGTGGTGTTGTCGGTCCAGCCGATGCCGAACGCCTTGTTGTCCTGGCCGAGCCGGTTCCAGGAGACGGTCAGGTACGTGGTGTCCTTGCGGCTGTCGATCAGCCCGTCCGCCATGTGCCGGATGTCGTTGTGGTCGATCCAGACGTGGTGGGCGCCGTCCATCTGGATGCCGTCGTAGTCGTGCTCCTTGTCGTTCCAGACACCCTGGTACGCGTCCCGGATCGTCAGGTTCCGGATGATCACGTTGTGGACGCCCTGGCCGAGGAAGAAGCCGCCGCCGACGATCTGGCCCGAGGTGCCCGAGCCGATGATGGTCTTGTCCGACTGGACCTTGATCTCCTTGCCGACCGGGTCCATCGTGATCGCGGCGGCCACGACGATGATGTACGGCTTGTCGGCGGTGGCGTACTTCTCCAGGTCCGCAAGGGTCTTCACGGTGACGATCTCGCCGCCGCGCCCGCCGTACGTACCGTTCTGCCCGAGCGCGTTCACCGAGGCGAACCCGTCGGCGGCCTGTGTGGCCCACGCCGGTACGGCGGCCGCGGCCGAGGCGTGCGACGAACCGCCCGGGCCCAGCAGGCCGTAGCCGAGTCCGCCCGCCGCCGCGAGTGCGAGCGGCAGCCCGGCCGCGAACGCGGCACGGCTCCTGCGGTGACGGGGAGTGCGAGTGCTCATGAGCGACTCCAGGTGTGGTCCGTGTGGGAGTACCGAGGGGGTGCTGAACCACAGTCGCCGCAGGCCGGACGAAGGTTGCCGGGCGCGGTCAGCCGGCCGTGTGGAGGGCGAAGCCCGTGCGGCCCGGCAGCTCCAGGCCCTCGCGGAGGTGGAGCGAGGGAATCTCGTAGTCCCCGTCGTTCTGGCGGCGGTACGGGATCGGGTCGGTGTCCTCCAGGGTCAGCAGCCGCTTCTTCCACTGCTCGGCCGCGTCCGCGAACACCTCGGGAGACATCCGGACCGTCCGGTACAGGACGAACGGCGGCAGTACGTCCATGCCGGGGTGGTAGAGGATGCCGTGCTGGATCGGGAACAGCACGTCGTCGATGGGGCCGTTGATGCCCCGCTCGGAGTAGTGCGACTCGGGGCCGCCGACCGTCAGCGACAGCATGGCGCGCCTGCCCTTGAGGGTGCCGTCGCCGAAGCGGTCGCCGTACCGCACCTCGTTGTGCTCGCCGACGCCGTACCCGAAGCGGTAGGTGAACACCCGGTCCACCCAGCCCTTGAGGATCGCCGGCATCGAGTACCACCACAGCGGGAACTGGAAGATCACGGTGTCCGCCCACAGCAGCTTCTCCTGCTCGGCGCGGATGGCGGCGGACAGCGCGCCGGACTCGTAGGCGCGGCCGGAGTCGTGGACCACGTCCAGCGGGCTGGAGGCGGCGCCGCCGAAGTCGGCCGCGTCGACCTCCGACTTCCAGCCCATCGCGTACAGGTCGCTGACCCGCACCTCGTGCCCCGCGCCGGTCAGCGTCTCCACCGCGATGTCGGTGAGCGCGCCGTTCAGCGACCGCCGCTCGGGGTGGGCGTGCACGATGAAGACCTTCATGTCTGCTCCTGCTCCTTGAGTCGAGGTGCCTTCGATCCTGGTGCGATCCGGCGGCGCGATTCAGGGGCGCCTCCTCCGTCGGACCGGACTTCCTGGTACTGGCGGGGCCACCCAGCCGGGGCATCCCGCGCGGATACTGGGGGGATGGACGATCTGGCTGACTTCCTGCGCACCCGGCGGGCCCGGGTCCGCCCCGAGAGCGTCGGCATCCGCGCCGACTCGCGCCGCCGCGTGACCGGGCTGCGGCGCGAGGAGGTCGCGCACCTGTCGGGAGTGAGCGTCGACTACTACGTCCGGCTGGAGCAGGGCCGGGCGCGCCAGCCGTCGGTACAGGTGCTCGACGCGCTCGCGCGGGTCCTCGGCCTGGACGACGTGGAACGCGAGCATCTGCACCGGCTCGCCCGGCGGACGGTGGGCGAGCCCCGCCGGGCCACCTCGGCACGGCCGCGCCCCGAACTGCTGCGGGTGCTGGACCTGATCGCCGACGCCCCCGCGTTCCTCATCGACCACCGGCTGACCGTGCTGGCCGCGAACCGCCTCGGCGACCTGCTCTACAGCCGGCCGGCACAAGGCCTGAACATCGCCCGGCACCTCTTCCTGGCCGAGGAGGGGCGGGCGCTGTTCGCCGACTGGGAGGACTGCACCCTCGACGTCGTCGGCCATCTGCGGCTGGCGGCCGGCCGCTGCCCCGGCGACGGGGAACTGGCCTCCCTCATCGGCGAACTCGCCATGCACAGCGAACGCTTCCGGCAGCTGTGGGCGCGCGCCGACGTCCGCACCCGCACCCACGGCCGCAAGGCCTACCACCACCCGGCGGTCGGCCACCTGGAACTGCACCAGGAGAACTTCGCCCTCCCGGACGTCACCGGCACGGAGCTGATCGTCCAGTCGGCCGCTCCCGGCAGCGCCG
>NZ_JACBWZ010000238.1 GCF_013870595.1 Streptomyces sp. WELS2
GACCCGACCGTGCCGGGCCGCGGGCACAGCGCCGCGGCCCGGCATCGCGTTCCTCCGCCTTCCCGAGCGGCCCAGGAAAGGCCGGAGGCCGTCGTCGGGACTCAGTTCGGGTTGTCGCCGTGGGTCAGGGTCTCCCAGGCGACGAAGAGGTTGTTGCTGCCCGCCGGACGGTTCTGGGCGGTCAGGGCCCCGGTGTTGGTCATGGCGATGCCCAGGCGGTTGTGCAGGGCGTTGTAGCCGACCTCGGTGACGGGGCCGAGCCCCCGGTCGACGCTGCCACCGCACAGCCAGGTCGGGACGGCGGCGCCCAGTTCGTACTTCGACTGGAACCCCAGCGCCTGCCGCAGCCGCTCGCCGACATCGGTGCCGTACAGGTCCTGTCCCTGGATCCGGCTGGTCTCGGCCACGTGCGAGATGGCGGAGATGCCGTATCCGGTGTGGGTGAAGTCGCGGCAGGTCTCCTGGGTGAGCCCGGTGACGAAGGTCGACTGGCCCTGCCAGTACGAGACGATCTTGTCGCGGGTGTTCAGGTTCTGGCTCGGGACGGTCTTCGGCAGGTCTCCGTCGGAGGCGAGGTACACATAGGCGGCGGTGCGGGTGCGGAACCTGGCCATGGCGGTGTCGTACGCCGCCTTGTCCTCCAGGAAGACGGAGATGCCCACGGCCGCCTCCATCATCGACAGTTCCCAGTTGCCGTTGGAGTGGGAGCCGTTGACGACCTCGGGCAGATAGACGTCGCGCAACATGGTCGCGAAGCGGCCCGAGTCGGTCCACGTACCGGTGTACGTGTACTTGATGATCTCGGCGGCCTTCGGCCAGGAGGAGCCCGCCCACCCGGTCTGGAGCGGCGCGTTGCTGTTGGTGTGGTCCCGGAGCACGGCGGACCAGGCGTCCATCAGCTCGATGGCCTTCTTCGCGTAGCGCTCGTCACGGGTGATGTACCAGGCGAGCGCGTCGGTGTACGCCGCGATCGCGTCCTGGCGCTCGTCCGTGCAGCCGTAGTCGGGATTGGAGTACGAACCGCACTCGACGACGGCACGGGGTTTCGGGGTGCGGTCGAGGCTCGCGTACTTGCTCGCCATCATCTGGTCGTAGGCGCCCTTCCAGGGCTGGACGCCGGCCAGCACCTTGCCGCGGGCGAAGTCGAGTTGGGCCCGGGAGACGGTGACGCCGGGGTGGGTGAAGGCGGCGGGCGCGGCCTGCGCCCGCCGGGTTCCGGGCCACGAGAGCAGCCCGGTGGCGAGCAGGGCCGCCGCCGCGGTGAGTGCGAGAGCGGAACGCGGGGACTTACGACGGCGTGGGGCGGGTATGTCCTTGTCCGACATCTGATCCGTCCTCGTATGTGAACGTCATACGGCTTCCTGAACGGCCGAGTTGACGAGACGATAGGTACGGACCAACTGCCCGTCAAGGGGCTCCGGCCGACCGCGCGCGGGCAGCGGACGGGTCGGCCGGGGTTCCGGCCCGGTCACCACGGCAGGGCCGCCAGGTGGGCGGCGATCCGGTCCCGGTCCCAGGCGCCGTCGGCGATCACCAGCCGGTAGCGGTAGCCGAAGGACTCCCCCGGCTGCAGAGTGAACTCCTCGAAGAACGCCCAGGAGAACGCGACCGTGGGGACGGGTTCGGCGCGGACGAACCAGTGGGACTCGTGGATGGCCGACGCCGCGTCCAGGTTCTCCGGCGCGTGCGCGAAGACCAGCGTGGAGTGCCCGTCGACCTCGTCGTGCTCGGCGGTGAAGGCCAGCCAAGGCCCCTGAGAACCCATCGGCTCGCTCGCGTCGGTGTGACCGGAGCCGGGGGCGAGGACCCGGCCGCCGGTGAAGTCGCGCGGGCCGCGCCACTGCAGACCGGTGTATCCGGCCAGTTCGCGGCCCGCGGTGGTCGGAGAGCCGAACACCAGTGGATCCGTGCGGATGTTGGTGAGCCGGATCGACCAGTCCAGGACCCAGGCGCCGGCCTCCTCGTCGAGCGAGTGCACCCCGATGCCGCGCTCCTCGCGCGCCCATTCCTGCCCGCCGTGCGCGACCCAGGTCAGCTCCTCGGTGACGGCGAGCCGGTCGGGTTCGGCGGTGAGGCCGGTGAAACCGTCGTGGCGCATGGAGCCGACCCGGTCGGGCAGCGCCAGGTAACCCCGGCCGGGCAGATAGCTGTTGCCGCCCCAGAAGTTCTGGCCGGAGAGATGACTGGCCGTCATCTGCACGCCCTTGTGCCAGCGGTGGTCACTGGGGCGGTAGCCGGTGACCGTGCGCCCGGACAGGGTGCGGACCGGGTGGGCGTAGGGCTTGGGGGACTCGAAGGGGTCCGGGTCGGGACGGTAGACGTAGCGGAGGATCTCGGTGCCGTTCGGTGCCTGGACCGCGAGGTGCTCACCGTGGACGTGACCGACGCGGATGCTCACGCGCGCTCCTCCGGGGCCCAGTCGGGGTGGCCGCCGTGCATGGCCGTGTAGTAGGGATCGCCGGGGCCGATCTCACCGGCGCGCACGGGCCGCCCGGTGAACGCCGCCTTGTACAGGGCGGCGGCGAACTCGACGGCGGCGCGGGCGTCCCGCCCGCTGCCGGGCGGCCGTACGCCCTGGTCGTAGGCGTCGAGAAAGGCGCCTAGCTGCGCGGTGTGCGAGCTGGGCACGTTGTGCGCGGGGGCGCGCCAGGCGGCGACGCGCCCGGGGTCGACGTGCGGGACCGGGGTGTAGACCCAGTCGTCGTTGCCGTGTCCGTACAGGTGGGTCAACTCGACTGTCGCGTCGGCGCAGTCGACGCGGATGCGGCTCACCTCCCGAGGGGACAGCACGCTGTTGACGACGGTGGCGAGGGCGCCGTTGCGGAAGCGGACCAGGGCGGTGGAGACGTCCTCGCTCTCGATGTCGTGGACCAGGCGGGCCGCCATGGCCCGGATCTCCTCCCACTCGCCGAGCAGGTGCAGCAGCAGGTCGTACTGGTGGATGCCGTGGCCCATGGTGGGCCCACCGCCCTCGGTGGCCCAACGGCCGCGCCACGGCTCGGCGTAGTACGCGGCGTCCCGGTGCCAGGTGGTCTGGCAGTGCGCCACCAGGGGTGCGCCCAGCGCGCCGCGGGCGATGAGGTCGCGGGCGTGCACGGCACCCGAGCCGTAGCGGTGCTGGAAGACGACCGCCGCGTAGGCGCCGGTCGCCTCCTCGGCGGCGGCGATGTCGTCCAGTTCGGCCTGGGACAGGCAGAGCGGCTTCTCGCACAGCACCCAGGCGCCCGCCTTCAGCGCGGCCACGGTCTGCTCCCGGTGCAGCGCGGGCGGGGTGCCGATCAGCACCAGGTCCGGCCGGACCTCGTCCAGCATCGCCTCCGTGGAGGCGAACCCGGCGACCTCCGCGCCCGCGAACTGCCGGAAGGCGTCCAGCCTGTCCTCGTCCACATCGACGGCGGCGACCAGTTCGACCCGCTCGGCGTGGGCCCTGAGCGCGGGCAGATGGCCGCCGGTGACGATGGCTCCGGTGCCGATCACGGCGACGCGGCGACGGGGTGCGGGCAGGGGCATGCGGCGCTCCTCGGTGGATCGGCAGGACGCAGACAGTCATGGAAAGCGCTTGCTGTCATATGAGCACGACCCTAGGTGCGAGCAGTGGTCAGGACAAGACCCGGACGGAGAAGCCCGGCAGCCCGCCGGCCGTGCCGCGCCTCGCACCCCGCCCGGCCGGGAAGAAGATCACGACCGGCGGGCGATGGCCGGGCGCCTTGACGCCGACGCCGCTCCCGCCGTCAGGAACGCCCCGGGGCCACCGTCAGGAGCGCACCAGGCGCGCGATCGCGTCGGACGCCTCCTTCAGCTTCCGCTCGCGCTCCTCGCCGCCCTCCGCGACCGCGTTGCTCACGCAGGTGGCCATGTGCTCGTCGAGCATCTGCAGCGCGAACGACTGCAGCGCGCGGGTCACCGCCGACACCTGGGTGAGGACGTCGATGCAGTAGGTGTCCTCGGCCACCAGGCGCTGCAGGCCGCGGACCTGGCCCTCGATGCGCCGCAGCCGCATCATCACGTCGTCCTTGTGCTTCTTCTGCCCCGCCATGACTCCGCTTCCCTTCCCTCTCCCGAGGGATGCCCCGCACCGCGGCGAGCTCCCTCCAGAAAGATACCCGCGACCCGTACAAAGCACCCGCTACCGACCGGCCATGCCCGGCGGCGAAGACCAGGTGCCACGACGCCATTTGACTCCGCGTCAGCGGCCGGCCGAACCCGTGACGGGCATACCCCCCACCTGTATACGGCCAACGATCCTTTCCCGCCTTGCTTCTGTGTGGACACGAGGGTATACATAGCTGAACCGATACCCCCTAGGGGTATGCAACCGGCCGCGGGCCGCCTCCTGGTCCGCCGGCTCCGCAGTCCCCTGCCGAGGAGCATGATGGCAACAACCACACCGGACCTGGCCCAAGTCGAGCTGACCATCGGCGGGATGACGTGCGCCTCGTGTGCCGCCCGGATCGAGAAGAAGCTCAACCGCATGGAGGGAGTAGAGGCCACCGTCAACTACGCCACCGAGAAGGCGAAGATCACCTACTCCCCCGTACTCCGGGTGGCGGATCTGATCGCCACCGTCGAGGCCGTCGGCTACACGGCGGCGCCGCCCGCGCCCGCCGTACCGGAGGGCGGCGAATCGGGCGAGGCCGGCGGGCGCGCGGACGACGAGCTGCGCCCGCTGCGCGAGCGTCTGGTCACCGCCGTGGCGCTGGCCGTGCCGGTCATCGTCCTGGCCATGGTGCCCGCCTGGCAGTTCGACTACTGGCAATGGCTCTCCCTCACCCTGACGGCGCCGGTGGTCACCTACGCCGCCTGGCCCTTCCACCGAGCGACCCTCACCAACCTGCGGCACGGCGCCGTCACCATGGACACCCTGATCTCGGTCGGCACCGCCGCCGCGTTCCTGTGGTCCCTGTGGGCGCTGTTCTTCGGCTCGGCCGGCACCCCGGGGATGACCCACGGCTTCGAGCTGACCATCTCCCCCTCGGACGGCGGCGGGAACCTCTATCTGGAGACCGCGGCCGGGGTGACGGCCTTCCTCCTGGCGGGCCGGTACTTCGAGGCGCGCTCCAAGCGCATGGCCGGCGCCGCCCTGCGGGCCCTGATGGAACTGGGCGCCAAGGAGGTCACCGTGCTGCGCGGCGACCGCGAGGAGCGGATCCGCATCGAGGACCTGGCCGTGGGCGACCGGTTCGTCGTCCGGCCGGGCGAGAAGATCGCGACCGACGGCACCGTGGTGGAGGGCGGCTCGGCGGTCGACGCCTCCATGCTGACCGGCGAGTCCGTGCCCGTGGAGGTGGGCGAGGGCGACGCCGTCACCGGCGCGACCCTGAACGCCGGCGGCCGGCTCGTCGTCCGGGCGACCCGGGTCGGCTCCGACACCCAACTGGCCCGGATGGCCCGGATGGTGGAGGACGCGCAGAACGGCAAGGCCGCCGCGCAGCGGCTCGCCGACCGGATCTCCGCCGTCTTCGTGCCCGTCGTGATCGGTCTGGCCGTGGCCACCCTCGGATTCTGGCTCGGCAACGGCGCGGGCGCGACGGCCGCGTTCACGGCGGCCGTCGCGGTGCTCATCATCGCCTGCCCCTGCGCCCTGGGCCTGGCCACCCCGACGGCCCTGCTGGTCGGCACCGGCCGCGGCGCCCAGCTCGGCATCCTCATCAAGGGGCCGGAAGTACTGGAGACCACCCGGAAGGTCGACACCATCGTCCTGGACAAGACCGGCACCGTGACCACCGGCCGGATGAGCCTGCTGGCCGTGCACCCGGCCGAGGGCGTGGACGAGCGCGAGGTGCTGCGGCTGGCGGGCGCGCTGGAGCACGCCTCCGAACACCCCATCGCCCAGGCCGTCGCCGCCGGTGCCGCCGACCGGGTCGGCACACTGCCGGCCCCGCGTGACTTCCGCAACCTGCCGGGGCTCGGTGTGGAGGGCGCGGTCGACGGGCACCGCGTCCTCGTCGGCCGGCACAAGCTGCTCGCCGAGCGGTCCATGGAGCTGCCGGCCGGCCTGGCGCGGGCCGGTGCCGACGCCGAGGCCGCGGGCCGTACGGTCATCACGGTGGCCTGGGACGGTGAGCCGCGCGCCGTGCTGGAGGTCGCCGACGCCATCAAGGAGACCAGCCCGGAGGCCATTCGGCGGCTGCGGGCGCTCGGGCTGACCCCGATCCTGCTCACCGGGGACAACGAGGCCGTCGCCCGGTCCGTGGCCGCCGAGGCCGGCATCGACCAGGTGATAGCGGAGGTCATGCCCGAGGACAAGGTGGACGTGGTCAAGCGCCTCCAGGGCGAGGGACACGCCGTCGCGATGGTCGGTGACGGTGTCAACGACGCCGCCGCACTGGCCCAGGCGGACCTGGGCCTGGCCATGGGCACCGGCACGGACGCGGCCATCGAGGCGGGCGACCTCACCCTGGTCCGGGGGGACCTGCGGGTCGCGGCGGACGCCATCCGGCTCGCCCGGCGCACCCTCGGCACCATCAAGGGCAATCTGTTCTGGGCGTTCGCCTACAACGTCGCCGCCCTGCCGCTCGCCGCGAGCGGACTGCTCAACCCCATGATCGCCGGTGCCGCGATGGCGTTCTCGTCGGTGTTCGTCGTCACCAACAGCCTGCGGCTGCGGCGGTTCCGGGCCGCCGCCTGAACCACGGCACGGCGGCGGGGCGGGCCACACGGTCCGCCCCGCCGCCGTCGTGTGTCCCCGAGGCCTGGGTGTGCGGGGTCGGGGACTCCCGGATCCGGCGCGGGATGTCCTTCCGGGTCGTCGGTGGCGGGTGTGCCGTCCATGCCCGGCGCCGGTGCGGTGGCGGCGAGGCAGTACGGGAAAACGGGCCGGTCCAGGGATATCGCGGCCAACGCCCGGAATGTCGCGGATAATCGCCGGTTAACCGGACGTCAATGCGCGGGCGGCGGCGTCGACGGCCTCGTCCTGGCATTTCGGAAATCGTAGCGGGACACGGCGGCCCCGGGCCGGTTCGGAGAAGTCGCACAAAAGCCGCCCCCGTCCGCGGATTGGAGTCGCGTTCCGCACCACTTATACCCATACCCCCTAGGGGAAGCAAGGTGTTTGGGCACGGAGAAGGGGTCGGCCCGTCTTGGGTGGCGCATCGGATTACCGCTCGATAACCGTCCCCCGTCCTTCCGCACCCAGCTCGGGTGCGAGCGGCTCCACTCCTCTCTTTTCCCCGCGTGCTCCCTCTCCGCCCCTCGTTCCACTCTCCGGAAAAGAAATCTTCCCCCGTTGACAACGCCTACCCCCGTAGGGTTTCCTCGGCACGGTCGCAACAGAGCACAGTCGGCGCCGGGTCGAGTACCCAGGCACGGATACTGACGTTCGGTTGAAGATGGGGGACGGCAACGATGGAGACATCGACGACGCACGAACCGAGCGCGACCGCACACCGCTGTCTGTGACGGCGCCGGGGCACACCGACACCTCCGCGGCCGATCGACCCGGCCGCCCGATGTCCCCGAGCCGGCTGATCCCCTCGCGTGTGGCCCTCGAGCCGCACCCGCGCGCCCGCCGCGTGCCGGGCGCGGTGACTTCTTCCTTCTGATTCCCGCCCACAGCCCACGGATTCACTGCACACCGGCACCCCGGCCTGCCGCCCGTTCACCCAGGGCCGGCGCAATCCCAGGCACGAGTCCGCCGTGCGCTCACGCGCGTCGGCGGACGGTCAGCGTTCTCATACCCGCACTGGACGAGAGGACTCATGGACATCATCGGGAAGCCGTACGCACACGAGCGCTTCGCCGCGGTGGCGGCGGCTCGTGGCGAGGCGACAGCGGTGGAACACGACGGTCACCGGATCAGCTACGCCGAACTCGACGCGGATTCCGACCGGTTGGCCCACCGGTTGCGCTCCCGCGGCGTGGGGCGCGGATCGGTGGTCCTGGTCCACCTGGAGCGCTCGATCGACCTCGTCGTGTCGTTCCTCGCGACGCTCAAGGCGGGGGCCGCCTATCTTCCGGTGGAGCCGGGGATCCCGGACGACCGGCTCGCCGCCTACGTCAAGGAGACGGGCTGCACGGTCGCCGTCACCCG
>NZ_JACBWZ010000239.1 GCF_013870595.1 Streptomyces sp. WELS2
CACGCTCGCCCACCTCCGCCCTTCACTACGGCTGAATCGCTCGGTCCCGCGCCCCGCAGGCGCGCCCAGGAGCACATCGCGCCCCAACTGCGCGGCGGCCCGGCCTCCCGCCAGGCCGCCGGCACCGTCACCGGCCACGACCCCGGCCTGATGGCCGCCTTCCAGCGCGGGTTCGGCCTCGCCGAGGCCCGGCAGCACCTGGAGTCCGGGTACGCGGAACCGGGGCAGGAAGAGCCGGAGCACGGGGGAACGACGGGGGAGGGGAGGACGTACCGGGCCTACGGCGAAGCGACGTACGCGAACACCGCCTACGGCCGCCTGGACGCGCCCCACATGGACGCCACGCACATGGGGCCCGCGCACATGGGGGCTCCCCACACCGCCTCGGCGCACATGGAACCCGAGCACACAGCCTCCGCCCACACGGGCTCAGCGCACATGGAGCCCGAGCACATGGCCTCGGCCCACACTGCCTCGGCCCACGTGGCCCCCGCCGACATGGCCTCCGCCCACATGGACCCACCCGACATGGGCTCGGAGCACATGGACCGGGACCACACCACCCCGGAGCAACCACCGGCTCCAGCCGCCATACCCCAGGTGCGCGCCCACGTGCCCGTGCCGGACGGCGCTTTCGGTACCGGCCGAGCCGAGGGGAGTGCCCCGGCCGGATGACCGTACCCGCCACCGCCCCCGCCCCCGCACGCCGTACCCCCACCCCCAGCGCTCCCGCAGATCTTCGTACCCCAAGGAGTCGATCCACCATGGCGAGCGATGCGCCGACCATCCCCGCATCCGACCTCGACTGGCTGCTGAGCGGCCTCGTGCAGCGCGTACCGCACACCACCAGCGCGGTGCTCCTCTCCTCCGACGGGCTGGTGAAGTCCGTACACGGCCTGGACGCCGACAGCGCCGACCACATGGCGGCCCTGGCCTGCGGCCTGTACTCCCTCGGCCGCAGCGCGGGCGTCCGGTTCGGCGACGGCGGGGACGTGCGCCAGGTCGTGGTCGAGCTCGACGCGACCCTGCTCTTCGTCACCACCGCCGGCTCCGGCACCTGTCTCGCCGTGCTGGCCGGCCGCGAGGCCGACGCCGCCGTGCTCGGCTACGAGATGGCGATGCTGGTCAAGAGCGTGCGCCCCTACCTGGTGACCGCCCCCCGGCAGCAGACCGCGGACCCCGCGGCGGCGAGGCCTTGAGCGTGGCCGCAGCCGGCGACGGGCCCTGGCTGGACGAGGCGGCCGGGCGGTTGGTGCGGCCGTTCACGGTCAGCGACGGCCGCACCGAGCCCAGCATCGCCCTCGATCTGATGTCGCAGGTGATGGCCACCGGCGTCACCCCGCTCGGCTATCTCGGTCCCGAGCACGCGCAGGCCCTCGACCTGTGCCGCTCGCCCGTCCCGGTCGCCGAGGTCGCCGCCCAGCTGAAGCTGCCCGCGGTGGTCACCAAGGTGCTGCTGTCGGACCTGGTCGGCTGCGGCGCGCTGACCACCAAGCCGCCCGCCTACCACCACACACCCACTGACCGGTCTCTGCTGGAGGCAGTGCTCGATGGACTACGACGACAGCTCTGACCCGTTTCCCACCGCGCTCAAGATCCTGGTCGCGGGCGGGTTCGGGGTCGGCAAGACGACATTCGTGGGCGCGGTCAGCGAGATCGCGCCGCTCAGCACGGAGGAGCTGCTCACCACGGTCGGCGTCGGCACGGACAGCCTCGACGGCGTCGAGAACAAGATGGAGACCACCGTCGCCATGGACTTCGGCCGGATCACCCTCGATCCGGAACACGTGCTGTACCTGTTCGGCACGCCGGGACAGGAGCGGTTCTGGTTCATGTGGGACGAGCTGTCCGAGGGCGCGCTCGGCGCGGTGATCCTCGCCGACACGCGGCGCCTGCAGGACTGCTTCGCCGCCGTCGACTTCTTCGAGGAGCGCGGCCTCGCCTTCATCGTCGCCGTCAACGAGTTCGACGGCGCCCACCGCTACGCACCCGACGAGGTGCGGGCCGCCATCGACCTCGGCCCGGACATCCCGGTGGTGCGCTGCGACGCGCGGATCTCCAGCTCCGGCGTCCAGACCCTGCTCACCCTGGTCCGCCATCTGCTGGCCCTGGCCCCGGCGGCCACGCCGAGCCAGGGCGCCCACAGGTGATCCCGACCCACCCTCCACGGAGTTCCTGTATGAGGTACACCCACAGCGCCGGAGCCCGGCGATGAGCTACGAGCCGCCCCGGCCGGTCCGGGGCCTGCTGCTCACCCCCGAGGACAAGGAGGCCCCCGCCCGTGTCCGGCGGCTGCGCCGGCTGGGCCTGGCGGATCGGCCCGATCCCGCGCTCGACGCCTTCGCCGGCCACCTCGCCCGGCTCACCGGCGCCAGCTACGCCATGGTCAACTTCATCGGCGAGGACCACCAGTTCTTCGCGGGCCTGAGCGCCCCCGCCGCCCCGGTCGTCCGCGAGGACGGCAGCAGGGCCGAGATGGGCCGGGTGCTGCCGCGCGACCATGGGTTCTGCCCCCATGTGGTGGTACGACACAAGGCGTTGGTCCTGGACGACGTCCGCGACTTCCCGCGCTTCGCGGGCAACCCGGTGGTCGACGGGTTCGGCATCCGCTCCTATCTGGGCGCCCCGCTCATCGACGGCTCCGGCATGGCGCTCGGCACGGTGTGTGCCGCCGACACATCCCCGCGCGCCTGGGGCAGGACCCACCTGGACACCGTCAAGGCGCTGGCCGCGGATCTCGTCGTACGCCTCGAGGGGAGCGCGCTGGACGGCCTGCCCCTGTGAGAACCCACCCCGCCGGAGCCGGACCCGGGAACGGCGCGCGCGAGGGACACGAGGGACACCCGCGGGGCCTGAAGGAAAGCTGAGGCGCCGGTTAAGAAAAGCTCGATGGACCCCGGCGCGCGCATAGGGCAGATTGCGGGGTGATTCCACCCCTCTGACCCGGTGCGGGCTCCTTCGGCATGCCCGTGGGCCGGGCCTCACCCACAGGAGCCGTAGCGTTGAAGGCGCTGGTCAAGGAGAAGGCGGAGCCGGGTCTCTGGCTGACGGACGTCCCGGAGCCCGCCATCGGCCCCGGTGACGTCCTCATCAAGGTCATGCGGACCGGTATCTGCGGCACCGACCTGCACATCCGGGCCTGGGACGGCTGGGCCCGGCAGAGCATCCGCACCCCGCTCGTGGTCGGCCACGAGTTCGTCGGGCAGGTCGTGGAGACCGGCCGGGACGTGACCGACGTCCGCGTCGGCGACCGGGTCAGCGGCGAGGGCCACCTGGTGTGCGGCAAGTGCCGCAACTGCCTGGCCGGCCGCCGCCACCTGTGCCGGGCCACCGTGGGCCTCGGCGTCGGCCGCGACGGCGCGTTCGCCGAGTACGTGGCCCTGCCCGCCTCCAACGTCTGGGTGCACCGGGTCCCCGTCGACCTCGACGTGGCCGCGATCTTCGACCCGTTCGGCAACGCGGTGCACACCGCCCTCTCCTTCCCGCTGGTCGGCGAGGACGTCCTGATCACCGGCGCCGGGCCGATCGGCCTGATGGCCGCCGCCGTGGCCCGGCACGCGGGCGCCCGCAACGTCGTCGTCACCGACGTCAGCGAGGAGCGCCTGGAACTGGCCCGCAAGATCGGGGTGAGCCTCGCCCTGAACGTCGCCGGGTCCACCATCGCCGACGGTCAGCGCGCACTGGGTCTGCGCGAGGGCTTCGACATCGGCCTGGAGATGTCCGGCCGCCCCGAGGCCATGCGCGACATGATCGCCAACATGACGCACGGCGGCCGGATCGCCATGCTCGGCCTGCCCGCCGAGGAGTTCCCCGTCGACTGGGCCCGGATCGTCACCTCGATGATCACCATCAAGGGCATCTACGGCCGCGAGATGTTCGAGACCTGGTACGCGATGTCGGTGCTGCTGGAAGGCGGTCTCGACCTCGCCCCCGTGATCACCGGCCGGTACGGCTACCGCGACTTCGAGGCCGCCTTCGCCGACGCCGCGAGCGGCAAGGGCGGCAAGGTCATCCTCGACTGGACCGCCTGACCCCCTGCAACCGCTAGCACCTTCAGGAGCCCTGCATGTTCGACACCGTCCGCGACGGCCTGCGCGCCACCCTCGACGAGATCCGCGCCGCCGGCCTGCACAAGCCCGAGCGGGTCATCGGCACCCCGCAGTCCGCGACCGTCAACGTCACCGCCGGCGGCCGCCCCGGCGAGGTCCTCAACTTCTGCGCCAACAACTACCTCGGCCTCGCCGACCACCCCGAGGTGATCGCCGCCGCCCACGATGCCCTGGACCGCTGGGGCTACGGCATGGCCTCCGTCCGCTTCATCTGCGGCACCCAGGAGGTCCACAAGGAGCTGGAGGCCCGGCTGTCGGCGTTCCTCGGCCAGGAGGACACCATCCTGTACTCCTCCTGCTTCGACGCCAACGGCGGTGTCTTCGAGACCCTCCTCGGCGAACAGGACGCGGTGATCTCCGACGCCCTCAACCACGCCTCCATCATCGACGGCATCCGGCTGTCCAAGGCCCGCCGGTTCCGCTACGCCAACCGCGACCTCGCGGACCTGGAGGCCAAGCTGAAGGAGGCGTCGGACGCCCGCCGCCGGCTGATCGTCACCGACGGCGTCTTCTCCATGGACGGCTACGTGGCGCCCCTGCGCGAGATCTGCGACCTCGCCGACCGCTACGACGCGATGGTCATGGTCGACGACTCGCACGCCGTCGGCTTCGTCGGCCCGACCGGCCGGGGCACCCCCGAACTGCACGGCGTCATGGACCGCGTCGACATCGTCACCGGCACCCTCGGCAAGGCCCTCGGCGGCGCGTCCGGCGGCTACGTCGCCGCCCGCGCCGAGATCGTCGCCCTGCTGCGCCAGCGCTCCCGCCCCTACCTGTTCTCCAACACCCTCGCCCCGGTGATCGCCGCAGCCTCCCTGAAGGTCCTCGACCTGCTGGAGTCCGCCGACGACCTGCGCGTCCGGCTGGCCGAGAACACGGCGCTGTTCCGCCGCCGGATGACCGAGGAGGGTTTCGACATCCTCCCCGGGGACCACGCCATCGCCCCCGTCATGATCGGCGACGCCGCGAAGGCGGCCCGCATGGCCGAACTGCTGCTGGAGCGCGGGGTGTACGTGATCGGCTTCTCCTACCCGGTCGTCCCCCAGGGCCAGGCCCGCATCCGGGTCCAGCTGTCCGCCGCGCACTCCACGGACGACGTCCACCGCGCGGTCGACGCCTTCGTCGCGGCCCGCACCGAACTGGCGGCCTGACCAGGCCGGACGAGCTGGGATAATCAGGGACATGATCGAGGCGCGGCGGCTCCACATCCTCCGTGCGGTGGCCGACCACCGCACGGTCACCGCGGCGGCCGCCGCGCTCTACCTCACCCCCTCCGCCGTCTCCCAGCAGCTGACGGCCCTGGAGCAGGAGACCGGCCACCGCCTGGTGGAGCGCGGCGCCAAGGGCGTACGGCTCACCCCGGCCGGCGAGATCCTGCTCAGCCACACCAACGCGGTCCTCGCCCAGCTGGAGCGGGCCGAGGCCGAGCTGGCCGCCTACCGCTCGGGCGAGGCGGGCACGGTCACCGTGGCGGCCTTCGCGACCGGCATCGCCCAGGTCGTGGCCCCGGCGGTGGCCCGCCTCGCCGCCAAGGCACCCGGCATACGGATCCGGGTGCGGGACGCGGAAGGGGACGCCAGCCTGCCCATGGTGCTGGACCGGCAGGTGGACGTGGCGGTCGCCGTCGAGTACCGGGGCGCCCCGCCGGCCGACGACCCCCGGCTGACCCATGTCCCGCTCTACGCCGAGCCGTTCGACGCGGTCGTCCCCCTCGGGCACCGGCTGGCGGACACCACAGAGGTGCCCCTGGCCGAGCTGGCCAAGGACCCCTGGATCGGGCCGTACCCCGGCAATCCCTGCCACGACGTGGTCGTCCTCGCCTGTGAGAGCGCCGGTTTCCAGCCCCGCCTGGAGCACTCCTCCGACGACTTCCGGGCGGTCGTCGCGCTCGCCGCCGCCGACGCGGGCGTCGCCCTCGTACCGCGCTCCGCGCTGTGCGGCATGGACCTCGCCGGTGTGGTCGTACGCCCCGTCGACGGCGTCGCCCCGACCCGCCGCGTCTTCGCCGCCGTACGCCGGGGAGCCGAGGGCCATCCGCTGATCCGCCCGGTGCTGGAGGCGCTCGGAGAGGCGGCCCGGGCGTGAGCTGCCCGTAACACGGCCGTCTCGTATCAGGGATAGCGTCCCGGATATGAGAAGCGAGGATCCCGTCGATCTGCTCATCGGCGCCCGGCTGGCCGAGCTGCGCGCCGAACACGGCTGGTCCCTGGGCGAGCTGGCGGAACGCAGCGGAGTCAGCAGGTCCACCCTGTCCCGCGCCGAACGCGCGCAGATCAGCCCCACCGCCGCCGAGCCGCTTCACCCCGAAGACGAAGCCGAAGAGCCCGCCCGCCGCGAGCAGCGCGCCGGTCACGTCCCAGGGGCCGCCGTCCGTGCCCCGGGACTCCGGCAGCAGCATCCGGCCCACCGGAAGGCTGACCAGCATCAGCGGGATGTTGACCAGGAAGACCGAGCCCCACCAGAAGTGCTCCAACAGGAACCCGCCGAGCAGCGGTCCGACCGCCGCGCCGACCGCCGCCACCGCGCTCCACACGCCGATGGCTAGGGCGCGCTCGCGCCGGTCGGGGAAGACCTGCCGGAGGATCGACAGGGTCGCCGGCATGATCATCGCGCCGCCGGCGCCGAGCAGGGCGCGGGCGAGGATGAGCATCGGCGCGCTCCAGGCGAACGCGGCCAGGGCGGAGGCGACGCCGAAGAGGCCGTAGCCGAGCAGCAGCACCCGTCTGCGGCCCACCCGGTCCCCCAGGGTGCCGAAGAGGATCAGCAGCGAGGCGCAGACCAGCGGATAGACGTCGACGATCCACAGCAGTTCCTCGGCGCCGGGGCGGAGGTCCTCGGTGACGGCGGGGACCGCGACGTGCAGCACGGTGGCGTCGAGGGCCACGAGCAGCAGGCTCGCGCACAGGACGACGAGGACGACCCACCGGTCGGCACCGGCCCCGGCCGCCCGACGATGCCGCCCTACGGCAGCCGTGGTCGTCCCGGACATGTACGTACCTCCCAGATGATCCCTCGCGCGGCGCGGACCGACGGGGTGGGGACGAACCGTCGTACGGCCGGAGCGAGCGGTGTCTCCGGCCCGCGCGAACCCACGCGAGTGACTCGTCAGCGTACGCGAGCCGGCCGCGCGGACACGTGGCGGAGCTCTCACCCGCGCGAGGCAACCCGTGTGGCGTACCGCACGTCGCCACCCCTTGACGGTGACCCCGGCGGCCGGTCCGGTGCGCGGCGCGGTCGATAATCGAGCCCGTGAGCGATCTTGAAACGCGCGGCGTCCCGGCCCGCGCCCCCCTCCTCCGCCGGGCGGCCCCGGCCCTGCTGGGCTACGCGGCGGTCCGCGCCCTGGGGCTGGCGGTGCTGGCGGGGTGGAGCGCGGCGCGCGGCAAGAGCGCCTACACGCTGCTGACCGCGCGCTGGGACTCGCTGTGGTACGCGCGGGTCGCCCACCTGGGCTACGGCTACGAGGTGCGGCTGCCGAACGGGGACGTCCACTCCGACCTGGCGTTCTTCCCGCTGCTGCCCTGGCTGGAGCGGCTGCTGCACGCCCTCGCCCCGCTGTCGTACGCGGACGCCGGGTTCGTGGTGAGCCTTCTGGCCTCGCTCGCCGCGGCGGCCGGGATCTTCGCCGTCGCGGAGCGGCTGTACGGCCCCCGGACCGGTTTCTTCGCGGTGCTGCTGTGGGCGGTGCTGCCGGTCGGGATCGTCCAGTCGATGGCGTACAGCGAGTCGCTGTTCACGGCGCTGGCGGCCTGGTCCCTCTACGCGGTGCTGACCGGGCGGTGGGTGGGCGCGGGGGTGCTCGCGGCGCTGGCGGGGCTGACCCGGCCGGTGGGGGCGGCGGCGGTCGCCGCGGTGTGGACGGCGGGCGTGATCTCGT
>NZ_JACBWZ010000024.1 GCF_013870595.1 Streptomyces sp. WELS2
CGCTTCTTGGTCCAACGGGCGACGCCGTAGCCGCCGACGAGCCCGGTGGCGGCGACGACCGCGCTGGGAACCCTGGCCATGAGTGCCTCCTGGTAACCCTCGTTATCCGTGATGTCCGCCCCGAGGTTAACGCGCAGACCGGAGGGCGAAACGAATATGAGTCGAGGCTTGTCAAGTTTCCAGCGGAGAGTTATATAAGAAGCCGAAGGGCATCGCACGCAGCGCCTGAAGAGAGGAGTGACCTGTGATGCTCATGCGCACGGATCCGTTCCGTGAACTCGACCGGCTCGCGCAGCAGGTGCTCGGCGCGAACGCCGTGAGCCCGGCCGCGATGCCGATGGACGCCTACCGGTCCGGGGACGAGTTCCTCGTCCACTTCGACCTGCCCGGCATCGACCCCGAGACGATCGAACTGGACGTCGAGCGCAACGTCCTGAACGTCCGCGCCGAACGGCGCGGCCCCGCTCCCGAGGACGCGGAGATGCTGGTGGCCGAGCGGCCGACGGGCACCTTCACCCGCCAGCTGTTCCTGGGCGACACCCTCGACGCGGACCGCATCGACGCCTCGTACGACGCCGGCGTCCTGACCCTGCGCATCCCGGTGGCCGAACAGGCCAAGCCCCGCCGCATCCGGATCGCCGGCGGCGGATCGGACCGCAAGCAGCTCCGCGGCTGAGCCAGGCGGTCATGTCCGGTACGGACGCGTCCCGAGGCCGGAGCGGGACCCGGGACGCGCCCGGCCGTCTGACGAGGGCGCGCGACACGGACGCGAGAGAGGGCCGGACGCCCCAGGAGGCGGGTGACGGCAACACGCCGAAAAATCAGCACACACGTCACAACAACCCACACACCCCCATAGACACCACCCGCCGCTCTTTGGCCGAACTCCCGCTCATGCCAGCCGCGTTACGGGGTACCGGGTTGTCGGTGCCCCGCAGTGTTCCGGAGGAGGAGCCAGCACGATGACCGTGACCACCCCGCAGCCGAGAACCACCATCCCCGCCCAGACCCCTCCGCCCCGCCCCCGCACCCGGGACGCGGCCGAGGACACCGGCTGGCCGGAGCTGACCGAGGCGGTGCGCGAGGCGGGCCAGTACACGACCAGGGCGGAGGCGGAACGCATCACCCGCATCGTCCTGTCGGCCCTGGGTGGCCATGTGACGGGCGACGAACGCGTATCCCTGGCGCAGGCACTCCCGCGCGAGGCCGGCCGCGTGATCGCCTCCCAGATCCCCGCGACCCACCCCCTGACGGCCCGCGAGTTCGTCGACTCGGTCGCCACCCGCATCGAGGGCGCGACCCCCGCGACGGCCCGCTGGGACGTCAGCTCGGTCCTGAGCGTCCTCGCCACCCGAATCGGCGAACCCCTGACCACCCGGGTCCTGTCCCAACTTCCCCCGGGGTATGCCCTGCTGTTCGGGCGGGCGGAGCTGGCGGCGATGGCGTAGGGGGTACGGGGGAGCTGGGCGCCGCAGTGGCAATGGGCGGCGCCCACCGGAAGGTCCGGAGATGTCAGCCCTCGCTCCAGAAGGCCAGGGCCTTGCTGATCAGACCACGGGCGGCATCGCCATGACTGGCCGCACCGCTCACCCTGCGGAGGATCACCGTCGCGTAGGCCTCGGTCTGAAGCGTGCCCCAGATCATGCCTGGGACATACGCCTTGCCGTGCCGGGTCCGCTGATACCAGCCGATCACTTCGTCCTGGATGGCTTCCGTGCCGGCGGACAGCCGCTACCGCCAAGGGATCGCGCTGGTCACGTTGTCTCTCCTCACGAGGACCCGGTTCTGTGTTCCAGCCCCTGAGGGCGCTGCCGGCTGGCCGGATGCCTTCAGCGGTCCAGCGGCCCTGGCTGAGCCAACGACGCCACAAAGGAGAGCCAAGCGGCGGAGTGAACGGTGATGACCGGGCCGTCGGCGCACTTCGAGTCACGGACATGGATGCCGGTGCCGGCCTGCGCACACTCAACGCACTCGGTCGTGTTGCCACCGCTGTACGACGACTTGAACCACCTGGGCCCGGACTCGGTCTGAGTGCCGACGTACATTCACAGCTCCTTGAGGGCACCGTGGATCATGGCGGATGACGCTTCCATGTCCAACGCTTGTGCCTGAAGGTACTCGAACGCAAGTCTGTAGCGGCCCAGTTCCTCGTCCTTCTCCAGGAAGAGAGAGCCGGCGTGGAAGTCGACGTACACCACGTCAAGGGCCGGCTCGGGTCCGCCGATGATGACGAAGCTTCCCAGTGCCGCGGCGTGGGCCCCCTTGGCGAACGGGAGTATCTGGAGCGTGATGTGGGGCAACTCGTTCGCTTCGAGCAGCCGGCCGAGCTGCTCCTTCATGATCTGGGGCGACCCGACGACGCGGCGGATGACCGACTCGTCGAGGATCGCCCACAGCCGCGGCGGCTTCGGGCGGTTGAGGATCTCCTGCCGTTTCATGCGGATGTCGACCAGACGCTCGATCTCCTCTTGGCCAAGGGGCACTTCGTTGGCCCTCTGAACCGCAGTGCTGTAGGCCCTCGTCTGGAGGAGACCGGGTACGTAGACGCAGGCGAAGTGGCTCTCGCGGACTGCCTCGTCCTCAAGGGTGAGCAGCAGGTTCATGCTCTCGGGGATGGAGTCCGCGAAGGAGTTCCACCAGCCCTGTTGCCTGGCGTCCTTCGCCAGGCTGATTACGGCCTTCGTCTCGGCCTCGGTCGCTCCGTACTCACGGCACAGAGCCTCCACGACGATCCACCTGACCGGACCCGCCTGGGTTTCGTACCGGCTGACCGTCGCCTTCGAGACGCCGACGAGCCGGCCGGCCTCCTCGAGCGTCAGCCCTTTGCGAGCACGCAGCTTGCGCAAGGTCGCGCCAAGCTGGCGTCGGCGTGTGGTGGTTCGCTCGGACATTCGGCTCCTTCACCGTGATCCGGGTACGCGGCCCGGACACCCCTCAGGCTAGGGAGCGCTGAACCGGGCTCACTACCGGATTCACTCGATCGAGCTCGTGAGAAGTTGCATAGTGAGAGTTCTCCTATGCCATGCTCAACCTCAGACCGCTACGCACTGCAGCCGTTCGGATACGGCAGGCGCGGGCATGTGTGTGGCCTGGGAGGGAGGGTGCTCATGCCCATCTCCGGAACGACCGATGGCCAGCTGCGCTGTGTCTTGCCCTTCAGCGCAGCGGCAGTTGAGGTAGGCCTGCTGCGGCACACGGCCGCCAGGCAGTTGGCAAGGTGGGGGATGCCGGCGGTAGCCGACGAGGCCATGGTGATCGTCACCGAGCTGGCGGCAAATGTCGTCAAGCACGTAGGGGACGGCGCGGCGGCGGCGTTGGTGCTGGAATGGAAAAGCGACCGGCTGCGGCTGGAGGTCCACGACAGGAGCCCCGCCCTTCCAGCGGCCAAGAAGACGGAATGTGACGACGAGTGCGGCCGGGGCCTGCACCTCGTGGCTGGCCTGGCCGCTGACTGGGGCGTGATCCTGACCGCCGTCGGCAAGGCGGTCTGGTGCGAGATCCCGCTCGGCACGGGCATGGGCTGCCGTCGGATTGAACGGGCTGTCCACGTGCTGGAGACGTACCAGAGCGCTGGGGACGCTCCAAGACGGCAAGGGCGTAGCCGCGAAGCCAGCCTTGATGAGTCCGCAGTCGAGTTGATCGCCGACCTGCTCCGCTGGACCGCCGCCCGCGGGCATGACCCGGACGACTTCCTCGACCGTGCCCAGATGCACTATGAGAGTGAGACTGACGCCGCCTGACGGACGGGGGCAGTGCCGGCGCGTTACCCGAGCGCCGCTCGCAATACAGCGCCGGCGTCATCTGGCGCGCCTGCCTCATGCAACTCCAGGGCTACCGCCATCACGTCCTGCGTCTTCTGGTCCCGACCGTACACATGGATCAGGTCGTCGGCCAGCCGGTCTCGCCTCCGGTGTCTCAACTGCACGACGACCAGTGCGGTCTCGACCGGGGTCAGCAGTTCTGCTGTGCTCCGCTGGAGCAAGGTGAAGGCGAGGTCTTCCCGGCCGGATCCATCCAGGTCCTCGGCCTGTGCCACCAGTTGCCGTGCCGCCGACACGTCTCTCGCACTCAGCTGCCGGTCCCCCGGCCGCCGGGGGACCGGCAGCTGAGTGCCGGTAGGCGGTGCCGCCGCCAGACGTTCCCGCAGGCCGGCCTCAGTGGTGAGCTTTTCAGCCAGCTCTGCCTTCAGATCAGCCACGGTCACCTTCAGCTCGGCCAGTTCCAGTCGCAGTCTTGTCTGCTCCCTGCTGGCGGACCGCAACCGGGCGGCGAGCTTCTTCTTCTGCCGCCGGGCCTCCTGCTGCCGCTCGTGCGCCGCGCACTGTGGACAGGGTGCGTTCAGCTGCTGGACGAGGGTGTCGATTCGTTCGCCCATCGCCTGGCAGTGCCCGCACCCCTGCTGCTCCGCCAGGGCGCTGGTGTGGAGGCTCAGCAGTGCTTCGAGGGTGATGCCGACGTCCCGACCGCTGATGTCGGCGTCGGCGCCAGCTTCCTTGTGCAGGCGCTCGAGAAAACCCTGCGAGGGAATCCTGGTGTCGTTCAGATACCGCGACAGCTCATCAGCGGTGCAGTCCAGTCGTTCTGCCGCCTCTGCCTGCTTGAGGTGTCTTCTTCCTGTTTCTGTTTCCGCCGGTTCAACCGAATGCAGCAGGCGGCACAAGGCCCGCATCGCCAAGCCGAGCTGACGCTTCCTGGGGCGTACGCCGTCCTTGAAGGGCTTGCGGGGATCCAGCCAGCCGCCCCTGACCGGACCGCGTCCAGCTGATGACATGCGAATACCCCTCCCTGGGAGCGCTTGGGCGGCGTCCATGACGTCACCTCAAGCCTGGTCTGTGACCGGGCAATTGTGCCCCTACTCCGCCCCTTCTGCACCAGCCTTTCCTGCCATTTTTTGCGGGCTGGACTTGCTTATTGCGAGCAAGTCCAGCCCGCAAAAAATGCGCAGCCCGCGCAAGTTGGAAAGGGGCTGGACTTCCGTGCTGTTGTGGTGTGAGCTGAATGAGTCGCTGAGGAGCGGGGGGAGCGCGGAGACCGTGTGGCGTGCACTGTCAGTCGCAGTCGCAGCACTCTCCGGAATAAAAGGCGTGCCGTTGGCATGGAGTTCACGGAGGCGTTAATGGGAGAAATTCCGTCCTACCAGGACAAGAAGTTCGGAAGCATGGTCCGGGCAGCGCTGTGGCTGGTCTCCGTCGTGGGGGAGGGCAACATCTTCACCAAGGCCCAGCTGCGCGGGGCGTTTCCGGACGTCGCGCAGATCGACCGCAGGCTGCGGGACCTGCGTGACCACGGCTGGCGGATCGACACGAGCCGCGACGACCCCTCCCTGCTCCAGCAGGAACAGCGGTTTGTGACCCGGGGTGCCGATGTCTGGATCCCTGGCGCGTCCAAGGCGCCGAAGCACAAGTCCAGCCTGACCGCCGCCCAGCGGGCCAAGGTACTCCAGGACGACAACCACCTGTGCCGGTCGTGCGGCATCGGTGCCGGCGAAGCGTACGAGGACGGCGGAATCGAGCTCGCCAAGCTCAATGTCTCCCGGCGTAAGGTGCTCCAGTCTGACGGTACCGCCGACTACCAGCTCGTGACCGAGTGCAAGAAGTGCGGGACCGGCGGCGGGGCGGACCGTGAGGTTGACCTCGGGGAGCTGCTGGGCCGGGTGGGGAGCCTCTCGTCGGTGGAGCGGCGCCTCTTCGCGAAGTGGATCGACGCCGACCAGCGTTCGTTCAGCCCGATCGAGAAGATCTGGGGCACCTACCGGACGCTGCCCCAGGAGTCGCGCGCCGCCGTCGCGCAGGCCATCGGTGACTTGGCCGACTGAATCAGGACCGGCAACACAAGCTGACAGGACCGGCAACAGAAGGGACGGGGAAGGACATGGTGCGGGAGTTCCCGCCGCCGCCGCGCGCGGAGACGGTCAGTGAGCTGATCAAGAAGAGGCTGGAGGAGGTGAGGGCCGCTGGAGGCACCCGGGAAACCGTCACGGTCGACTGGAACGGGCAGCAGATCCATGTCGACGTCATCGACCTCCCGCTGAACGACCTCTACCTCAACCCGGGTACGCACAGGATCCGCGCCCAGCGCACCCACAAGCCCGACCAGGACCGGAATCTGGACAAGGACCCGTTCGGGGATGCTGGCCAGGAGTACCTGCGCAGCCTGCTCCAGGCCAAGCCCTCTGACCCGGACCTGCGGGATCCCGACTTCGACAAGCTGAAGGAGGATCTGGACAAGTTCGGCCAGAACGAGCCGGGGCTGGTCACCCACCACGGTGTCCTGGTGAACGGCAACACGCGTGCCGTCGCCCTGCGGGAGCTGGGCAAGCAGTCTATGAGGGTGGGCGTACTCCCCTCGTCGTTCACGCAGGCGGACATCGACGCCGTGGAGCTGGCGCTGCAGCTCCGTCAGGACCAGCGGCGTGACTACTCGTACATCAACCGGCTGATCGCCATGGAAGAGCAGGCGGCGATGGGCCGGACGCCTGACCAGATCGCCAAGGAGTTCCGGATCCGGCCGGCGACCTATCACCAGGAGCGGTGGATTCTCAGCACGATCAAGGAGCTGAACGACCGCAGTGCGAGCGGCGGGGGCGTCGCACTGAGGCTGGTCGACTGGGAAGGCGCTCAGGAACGTCTCAAGGAACTCCAGCGCCTGTACGCCAAGCTGGAGAACCTGGACCGGGACCAGGCTGAAATCGTGAAGGAGCGGCGCCTGGCCGCCATCCTGCTGAACTTCTCGAAGACGGACCTGCGTCATATCGACGAGACGTTCCTGAGGGAGGGTTATCTGGAGGAGGTGCTGCCGGCGGAGCTGGCCGACAGCGGGACGGCCGGGCAGCCCGAGGCGGTGTCCATCCCCGGACTGGACCTGGAAGTGCCGGCGGCCACGTCGGGCGTATCGGCGGCCCGGGCGTTGAACGACCGTATCCTGCGGGCGGCAGCTACTGTCCGCGATACGACCGCAGGGCTGCCCGACAGCGAAAAGGCCTCGGCTCAGGCCCTGCTCGATCAGGCCAGGGAAGCCTTCGACAAGGCGATTGAGAACGCTGGCCGTGACGCCCGGCTCCGCAAGCGCAAGCAGCTCGCTCCGGCCCGGCTCGCGGACGCCTGCGTCAACATCGACCAGTGCGTCATCGAGCTGGTTCAGGCCCGTACCTCGAACAGCCTGGACGAGGAGGCCTTCGACGAGGCCGTCCTCAAGCTCCGGGCCAGCCTGCGCAAGCTCGCCCAGCAGGCCGGGCGCGGGATCCCGAATCCCGGCGACGGTGTCTCCTGGCTCCTCGCAGCCGCCACCGCGGAGGGCACCCAGTGACGGAAACGTCCCTGCACCTCGGGTTCGACGACTCGCGCACCCGTGTGGTCCTGCGGACCACTGAGCAGTACCGGCAGGACCTCGTCCAGCTGGCCGGCCGGTTCCGTACCGGCGGCCAGCTGGGCCCCCTCTCCGCGTCGGTGGCTCTGGACGAACTGCTGGTAAACCTGGCGCTTCTCAGCAGCTGGCCTCACCCGGCCGGTGTCGACTGGGCCCCGGAACTCCGGAACCTCGTGTCCGGAGTGGTCAAGGACTCCAGGCTGGTCGAAGAGCGGCTGGCCGGCTCCGCGGCACCTGCGGAGGTTGCCGCCGACGACGTACTGAGCATGCTCGGAGACACCTGGAAGGAAGACCTCAACGCCTTCCAGCGCCGGGACGTCGCCAAGCTGCTCTCGCTCGGGCACGGCGCGAACTTCAGCGTGCCCGGCGCCGGCAAGACCCGTGTGGCACTCGCGGTCTATGCCGCTCAGCGGGCACGGGGCGCCGCCAGCAGGCTGTTGGTCGTCTGCCCCAAGTCGGCCTACGAGTCCTGGCGTTACGAGACCGCCGTCTGTTTCAACTACCCGCTGCGCACCCATGTCCTCGATGGCTCGCTGGACGAGTGGGCCGAGGTGCTCATCGTCAACTACGAGCGCCTGGACCGCTCGCTCCCGCTCCTGGCGAACTGGCTCAAGGCCGCCCCCTCGATGATCATCCTCGATGAGGCCCACCGGATGAAGCTCGGTGCGCGCGGCACGTACGGCGCCGCGTGCATGGCGCTGGGTCCGCTCGCCGAACGCCGTCTCATCCTGACCGGAACGCCCGCTCCGAACGGCGCCAAGGACCTGGAGAACCTCATGGGCTTCGTCTGGCCGGGCCACGGTCAGCGGGCGGTCACCAGGGCGGTAGCGGGGGGAGACCTCGCCTACGCGAGTACGGTCCTGCGGCCGCTGTTCACCAGGACGACCAAGCAGGAGCTCGGTCTGCCGCCTATGACCCTGCGGATGCGCTACGTCGACATGCCGGACCTGCACGCCGAGATCTACAGCTCTCTGGTGGGCGGCATGTCCAACGGAACCGCACGCGACGACCTCAGCGCGCTCGGCAAGACAGCGCTGCGCCTGCTGATGGCGGCGACTAGCCCGGCCCTGCTGCTGGAAGGCGCCACCAAGCACGAGCCGCTCGCCTACCAGCTGCCTCCGCTGGAGATCCCGGCCGGCAGTTCCCTGTATTCGCTGATGCAGAACCTGCCGGACTACGAGCTGTCCCCCAAGTACAAGGAAGCGCTGGCGATCATCGCCGAGAATGCCGCGCAGGGCCGTAAGACCCTGGTGTGGACGACCTTCGTGCGCAGCCTGACCACCTTGGCCCAGATGCTCGAGAAGTACAGCCCGGCTGTGGTGTACGGGGGCACGCCCGACCGGGAGGAGCAGCTGCGCCGTTTCCGTGAGGATCCCAGCTGCATGGTGCTGATCTCCAACCCGGCGACCCTGGGAGAGGGAATCAGTCTTCATCACGTGTGCCACGACGCTGTGTACGTGGACCGGGACTTCATGGCCGGCCGCTACCTGCAGAGCCTGGACCGGATCCACCGCCTGGGGCTCGCACCCGACACGGAAACCAGGGTCACCGTGATCGCGGCGCGCGGCACGATCGACGAAGTCGTTGAGGTGCGGCTGGACCAGAAGCTCGAATTCATGGGGAAGATCCTTGATGACCCTACGGTTCAGCAACTGGCCGATCTGGAGGAGGAGCCTTCCGTAGCGGCTGGCCTGGCGCCCGGTGACATTGAGGCGCTGCTCCGGCACATCGGTGGTGCGTGAGACGGGGCCAGTGTCGTGCCGGTGGGTTCACCGGCACGACGCCGACTGCGTGGCCTGAATGGCCTGGGGCCCTTCGGGGCAGGAAGCCGGCATGGCCGATCAGTTGACGGAGTGGGCGACGCGGGTAGCGGAAACCGAGCTCAGCGCCGCGCTTCCACGGCGGTGGGCGCACTCGCTGGGAGTGGCTGAGCGGGCGGTGGGTATCCGGCGGCTTCTTGGCGCGGACGCCGGCCTGCTGGCCGCTGCCGCCACGCTTCACGACGTCGGGTACGCACCTCGGCTGGCCGTGACGGGGTTCCATCCGCTGGACGGGGCAAGGTTCCTCCGTGACGGGCACGGGGCCGATGAGCGGTTGGTGAGGTTGGTCGCGAACCACTCTTTTGCCCTGCTCGAGGCCGAGGAGCGCGGCCTGCGGGACGAGTTGGCGTCGGAGTTTCCGTTGCTCAAGGAGCCGCTGCTGGTGGACGCTCTCGTGCACTGCGACATGACGACGACGCCCGACGGCGGCCGGACCAGTGCGCGCGAGCGGATCACGGAGATCATCAACCGGTATGGCGCGGACAGTGTGGTCGGCCGGTTCATCCGCCGTGCGGCGCCGGAGATTCTCGCTTCCGTGCGGAGGATCGAGGCAGCGCTGGCGGCTCAGCCCAGGTAGGGGTAGGCGCCGGCCAGGTAGTCCCCGATCTGCTGGCGCATGCTCGGGTGGATGTCGTACTGGTCGAGGTCAGCCGGCTGTACGAAGCGCACCCCGTCGGCCTCGTCGTTGATCGTAGGAGTTCCGCCGATGGGGCGGCCGATATAGGTGTTCTCGTACTGCTGGCGGATCTCTCCGTCGCTGTAGGCGACGATGTGGTTCGGGTTGGTGTAGACGCCGAGGAAGCCGGTGATCTCGGCGATGATGCCGGTCTCCTCCAGGCACTCGCGTACCGCACACTCCGCCGCGGTCTCACCGATGTCCTGAGCGCCTCCGGGAAGCGCCCACTGGCCGGTGTCGCGGCGGCGCTGGAGGAGGATGGCGCCGGTTTCGTCGACGACGAGCAGGTTGCTCGCCGGGATGAGGGTGTTTGCCTTCGGGGCGGCCGGGTCGTTGTAGTACTCAGTCCTGCCCATGGACGGCGGTCCTCTCATGGTCGGGTGTCCACGGCCGCGCGGCGGCCCAGACGGAATCGAAGCTCTGAGCGTAACTGTCGAACCACCCTGCCCCCTCAGTCCTTTTGAGGTGGAGCAGCGGGTTGGCGCTGGCCGGATGCCCCAAGACATGGGGATTGACCAGCAGGTTGTCGTCGTAGCGGAACATGGACGTGTAGAGGGTGGTGTCATGGAGGCGTACGGCGCACCCGGCCTCGCCCAGCAGGGGCCGGTAGTACGTCAGTGACGCCCGGATCTTGGCGGCCAGAGTGTCGCCGATTCCCTCTTCGCGGCCCCGGATCGCGACTGCCTGACCGTCCGGGTCGCCGAAGCACAGGCGTACCCGGACGCCCGCCGCGGCGCGCTCGGAGAGCATCTTGGCTACGTGGGGATTGGACTGCGCGAAGAACGTGCCGGAGAAGACGAGGACGCTGATCTCCTGCTGGGCCTCTCGCAGCAGCGAGAGCCAGACCTCCCGCGGCACGCTGGCCCGGTTCTGGTAGGTGGCGACCAGCCCGGTGCCTGAACTGTCACGCGCTTGGCCGGACCGCCGGGGCGGCGTCGGCCAGAGGAAGGTCTCCTCCACGCGCAGGTGACGGGCGGCGCGGAAGCGGTGCCGTGCGTGGGGAACACGCCCTCCCAGCCAGCGGCTCACGGTCTTCGGGTCCACCTCGCAGACCTCCGCGAGCGATTCCGGCGAGACACCGCGCTGCGCGAGCACAGAGTGCAGTCGGTCGTTCACAGTAGCCATCGAAGCGGGGCGCTGAATGATCACGCAAGGACGTTATGGGACGTTGTCAAGACGGCGGAGCGCCGCCGACTGCCTACCCTGGCGCCATGAAGCTCATCGTCCTGTGGGATATCGACCACACCCTCATCGAGAACGCGGGGGTCAGCAAGGAGATATACGCTGCCGCTTTCTCAGCGCTCGCGGGACGCGAACCGTCGGGGCCAGCGCGCACTGAGGGGCGCACGGACCGGCTCATCATGCGAGACATGTTCCTTCGCGCCGGGCTGCCGGTGCCCGACTGGCCCGCGATCGAGGAGGCTCTCACATGGGCAGGGCAGGAACGCCTGGCTGATCTGCGCATGCGAGGGACGGTTCTGCCAGGGGTCCATGAGGTACTGAAGACCGCTTCCGCGCGAAGTGACTGGGTTTCCTCTGTTCTGACCGGCAACATCGCCGCCAACGCGCAGCTGAAGCTGTCCGCTTTCGGCCTCGACGCACTGCTGGACCTGCCTGTGGGCGCCTACGGAGCGGATGCCGGACTCCGCCCTGAACTGGTGGCGGTCGCGCGTGAACGCATGCAGCGGCTTCGTGGCGTTCCGGCCGGTGTGCCCGCCGTCCTGGTGGGAGACACTCCCCGCGATGTGGAGGCCGCCCTGGCCACGGGGTCCGGGATCCTCGCGGTCGCCTCCGGTGTCCACAGTTCCGGAGAACTGGCCGCT
The DNA here is from genome assembly GCF_013870595.1 of Streptomyces sp. WELS2. Classification (GTDB taxonomy): domain Bacteria; phylum Actinomycetota; class Actinomycetes; order Streptomycetales; family Streptomycetaceae; genus Streptomyces. Next base: position 11,685 of record NZ_JACBWZ010000024.1, read on the forward strand.
GCCGGCGCCCACGAGATCCTGCCCGACCTGTCGGACACCAGGCGGGTCATCAGCGTCCTGGAGACCTTCGCGGCCACGTAAAACGTCCCAGGACGTCCTTGGACCGTCCCGGAACGCGGTGACGAGGTCCCCGCACGGACGGCCACCATCAGGGTTCCCACCAGGCAGTCAGCCGAAGGAGCCCATGTGATCGGGGAAATCACCGGGATCCGGAGAATCCGGATGCTGTATCTGCAGCTGCTGTACCGCTGCAACTTCACATGCCTGCACTGCTTCCACGGCAAGCGGCTTCAGTACGCCGACGCATTCACCGCCGGGGAAGCCGTCAGCCTGCTGACCCTGATGCGGGACGAATACGGAACGGAATCCGTCACCCTCCTTGGCGGGGAACCGTTCGCCCACCGGGAGCTACCGCAGGTCGTCCGGCACGCCAAGCGGGAACTGGGCCAGCGCGTCGAGATCTGCACCAACGGATACCGGATCGAGCGCCGCCTGACCGAGATCGCTCCTCATCTGGACCTGCTCCGGGTCTCCCTGGAGGGTGTCGGCTCGACCAACGACGGCATGCGCAAGCGCGGCAGCTACCAGAGCGCCCTCAGCTGTCTCAGCCTGGCGCGGGACCTCGGTGTTCCGGCCGGCGTGACCATGACCGTTACCTCTCAGAACATCAGCGAGGTACTCCCTCTCGCCGGCATCCTCGGACAGCTCGGAGTCCGGCAGCTGAAGCTCCACCACCTCCGTCCGGTCGGCAACGCCGCCGACCACCCCGAGCTGCTGGTCACGGATACGGCCGCTTATGGCCGCCTTCGCGAAGAACTGGCGGCAACCAGGCTTCCGCTTGAAGTGATCGTGGACGAGGACCTCTCCGAGCACGGCGCTCCCGACATCTGCCCTCCGTCCGGCGGCCCGCGCGAGATCGACCGCATCGAGGCCGACCCGCGCGGTGCGCTCACCATGTCCTGCAAGGCGGTCGGCAGGGACTCCCACGCGTTCTGGTACGAGAAGACCGCGAACCGCATCGTCCACAGGCCCTCCGCCACCGACGAGATCACGCTCCCGGTACCGGACGTGGTGTACGCCCGTGTCTGACCAGCCGAGGTTCGAAAGCCTGGAAGGCTTACGAGGCACTGGGAAGTCGACGATCGCCCCGATGCTCGCCGATGTCCGCCAGGCCGCCCTCGTCCCCACTGTGCCCGCCTTCTACCAGCCGCTCAGGCGCGAGATGGACAAGCGCACGAACGTCGAAGCGCGGATGTGCCTCTACCTCTCCGCATTGTTCACAGCAGCCGAAGAAATCCGGAACCACCTCAGAAACGGCGTTCCGGTTGTCGTGGAGAGCTACTTCGCCCGGTGCCTCACCAGCCACCGCGCCCTGGGTGCCCAGCTCGGAGTCACCCTGCCGGCCTGGATTCCCATACCCGTCACCTACCACCTCCTCTGCGCTGAGGACGAACGCCGACGGCGCCTCGCGGCACGGAACAAGCCGGTATCGCGATGGGACGCGCTGACGGAAACGGTCACGGACCGAGTGGCAGATGCTTACGCCTCGTTCCCGGCGCATCGCATCGATACCACGGGGCTCACCCCCGAAGAAGTCCTCCGCGTGATCACCGCCACCGATACGCAAGGAGCGCACTCCCGTGCAGACACAGAGCCTGTGGGAGCACACCCTCACCTTCTTTCCGCAGTTCCTCGCGTCCCTGCGGGAACGCGTTGCTCCTGACTCCACCGTCGTGGTCGTTGGTGCGAGCGACGGCAAGTTCGTGCTGCCTTTGGCCGCCGCTGGATACCGCGTAGTGGCTATTGAGCGCGATGCCGTCGCTGTCCACGGAGGTGAGGTACGCCTCCCGGGTGACAGTGAAGCGCACGCCATGGGGCTGATCGACCGGCTGAAGCTGGAGGAACTCCATGACCGTGTGCAGCTGATTGAGGGGGACTTCCTTGCAGGGGAGCCTCAGGACAGGCAGTGCGAGGCAGTCTGGACCAGTTGCTCGTGGCACTACAGTGCCAACCACCACCGCCCGCTCGCCGAGTTCGTCGACCGCATGCAGCGCCTGGTCCGCCCGGGCGGTGTGTTCGGCGCGGAGTTCATGATGCCCGTCGAAAAGCGCCATCACTTGGTGGAGCACTACACCTCTCCGGAGCGCCTGCGCCGGCACTTCCTCGATGACTGGGACGTGCTGCTCACTCTGCGCACGAACGAGTTCACTGAGGGGCCTCACATCGGCCAGCCGCACGACCACGTCCACCGTATGGGCCTGCTCCTGGCGGCCCGTACGTCCACCCTCACCGATCGTCTCTGAGAGAAGGACCATGAAGCACGAGTACGAGGCGAAGTTCCTGGCCGTTGACGTCGCCGGTCTGCAGGCCAAGCTGACTGCCCTCGGCGCCGTCCAGGCGTTCCCCCGCACGCTCCTCACCCGCAAGATCTTCGAGAACGACTCCCTTGACAGTGGGGCGTGGCTCCGTCTGCGGGACGAGGGCACCCGCTCCACGCTCACGCTCAAGCAGGTCACCGACGCCACGACCATCGACGGCACCAAGGAGATCGAGACCGAGGTCGCCGACCTGCATGCCATGGCCGATATCCTCCGCCGGGTCGGTCTCACCGAGGTCCGCTATCAGGAGAACTACCGTGAGGAGTGGCGCCTGGGAGAGGTCGCCTTCGACTTCGACACCTGGCCCGGCCTCCCGGCGTTCCTGGAGATCGAGGGGCCCGACGAGGCGTCCGTCCGGCAGGCCGCCGGCCTTCTGGGGCTCGACTACTCCGAAGCCCGGTTCGGCAGCGTCGACGAGATCTACAAGAGCGAGGCCGGCCGCGACATCCTCGCCGAACCGACTCTGCTGTTCTCCGACACGGACGAGCACCGCGGCTAGAGCGGTCGCAGTGGTGTAAACGCTCCGTGGCCTCAGCCCTGGTCCTCTCGGGACCAGGGCTGAGACAGTGGGACACTCGTGGGTGTCGAGTGCTCAGGAGCGAGCAAGTGATCACTGGTCTTCTGGGACACTTGACCCGGTTTGAGTCAATCCTGGAAGGAACACTATGAGCGCCAGCGGTCGTGAGCGTCCGCAGTTCGCCCGGCCACTGACCTCGGTGGAGATCTGCGCGGGCGCGGGGGGACAAGCCGTTGGGCTGCATAATGCGGGGTTCGAGCATCTCGATCTCGTGGAGTGGGATCCGCATGCGGTAGCCACCCTCCGGGCGAACGTGGCCAGCTGGCCGGGGTGGGGTGAGGGGCGGGCCGACGAGCTTAAGCCCATGGATGTTAAGGAATTCCTTAAGTCCGAGGTGGAAGCTGGAATTAGCATCCAGGAAGGGGATTTGGATCTCCTGGCTGGAGGTGTCCCATGCCCGCCGTTTTCGCTGGCCGGGAAGCGCTTGGGTAAGGATGACGAGCGCGACTTGTTTCCGGACGCGCTGAGGATTATCGATGAGCTGCGGCCACGAGCGGTGATGATTGAGAATGTCCGGGGTATTCTCGAGCCCCCGGAGGTTTTCATTGACTATCGCCGGGACATTCTCGGTACGCTGCGCGAGCTGGGCTATGTGATTCCTGAAATCAAGGCAAGCTGGTCCGCTGTAGAGCAGGACCGAGTAATGCGCAAGGTGTGGCGCCGGATTGACGCGAGCAACTACGGGGTGCCGCAGTTGCGGCCACGGGCCATCCTGGTCGTGATCCACAAGAGCGTGCTGAATGAGTCCGGTGTTGAGTTTGTGTGGCCATCCAAGCTCAAAGGCAAGCGGGCGACCGTAGTCGGGGAGCTTGCAGCCAGCATGGAAGCGCGCTGCCGGAAGTACTGGGACAAGAATCAGTACGGAGAGCAGGCGAAGCCGGGAGAGCGCACCGGGGAACAGGTGTATCTGGAGTGGCTGCGCAAGGCCACCGAGGCAGCGGAGCTGGGTCGGGGCGTTGCTCCCACGCTCGTGGGAGGCTCAAGGAAGCACGGCGGCGCGGACCTCGGGCCGACCAGGGCCAAGCGGGCCTGGGCGCAGCTGGGCGTAGACGGGATGGGTGTGGCCAACGAGCCCGACAAGTGCGATCCGGAGCGTGACCTTTTCCGTCCGTCCGGCCCCATGCTGACGGTGGAGCAGGCCGCGATCATCCAGGGCTTCCCGACAGACTGGAAGTTCCAGGGCCGGAAGACAGCTCAGTACCGGCAGGTGGGCAACGCCTTCCCGCCTCCCGTGGCGGAGGCGGTCGGGCGTGCTATCGCCGCTGTGCTGCGGCCGGAGCACCGCGATGAGCTGCTCCGCGACTACGAGCTCGACACCGCGGGTGCCGGTTCGGAAGCCCCTGTGACAGAACAGATGGTTTTCCCGGTGTCACAGGCGCCCGCCATTGACAGCCCTTCGGCGCCGCACAGCAGCGGCGATCTTGTCCGCGCAGGCGTCTGACGGCTCGTGCTCCCAGAAACGGAGCACGAGCCACCCGGCATTCTCCAGGCGCTGGTTGGTGTCCCGGTCCCGCTCAACATTGCGGAGTACCTTTTCCGACCAATAGCCGGAGTTAGTCTTCGGCGGGACGTAATGCTCGGGGCACCCATGCCAGTAACAGCCATCGATAAACACCGCCACCTTCGCCGGACCGAAGACCATGTCCGCCGTCCGGCGAAGGTCTGGCAAAGGGCGTGCAGCCACGCGATAGCGCAGCCCCCGGGCGTGTACCAATCGCCGGATCAGAGTCTCCGGCTTGGTGTCCCGGCTACGGATCGCCTGCATGTTGCGACGACGTGCCGCGGATGAGGCCCAGGAGCCTGCTGGTGGTTTCCACGGAAGCTCTTCGGACACGTTGATAAGCGTAGTACCGCAGCCGCAGCTGCCGTGACGTCGGTGCGGTGGCTGCTTGCCCTTGGCGCCTGATGACGGCGTGTGCCGGCTGTGGACGAGACCGGCTTCATCAAGATGGGCACCCGGTTGGCCGGGACGCGGCGGCAGTGCACCGGCACCTCCGGGAAGATCGACAACTGCCAGTTGGGGGCCTTCTCGGCCTACGCCTCCACGAAGGGGCAGGCGTTGATCGACCGGGAGCTCCGTAACTGCGGCTGCGGTGCTAGTTGGATCCGCGGGCCGGCCACCAGCACAGGCTGGTCAGCGCTCTGCTGGTGGCCGGCCGGATCGCGCACTGGGCCATCCTGATGATCAGGACGCAGGCGCCGGGACTGTCGCCTCGTCGCCGTGCCGCGAATTCCTGGCGCGGAAGCGGACCAGGCGCCGGTCAGAACTCGCTGCTGATGCCGGTGGGATCAGGGTGAATGCCATCACGATCTTTGACGGATCAGCCGCGCCGTTCCGGACTGCGGCCTGGACATCACTGTGGCTGTCACCTTCCACGACGGGGTACAGCAGCACCACGCCCGTCCTGGGGCTGACGCTGGTACCGCCACCAGCCGAATCGTGAGCCGAAGACGCCTCGTCGATCAGACGCTGTGCTGCGGTGCGGTGCTCCACGCTCGCGATACGGCCGAAGGACGTCTTTCCGGTCTGCCGGCTTCGTCGGACGAGGGACAGGGGAACCGAACCCAGGACGCTAGCCTCAACTCGCGTGTTCGCGGCCAGACGAGGTGAGATCAGCAGCCAGTCGTCCACCTTGGCGAGGCTGCCGTCGAGCTGGCTCAGGTACGTCAGATGAGGGTCGAAGTGTCCCGGGCGTTCCCATTCAAGCTGTGACAGTACACCGAGGAGATCAGCGTGGGAGATGACCCCAGAAAGCGCCTCAAAGGTCCGGGTGAGTGAGCTGGAGGTGTCCGGAGGGTTGCTGAAGGACATTGGCGTGGGGCTGAGCGCGTGAAGAAGCGGCCGCCAGCGCTCTGTGTTCCGCTTGAGCGCTGCGCTGCTCACTGGGTACGAGGCAGGCTCAATAGGACGTCCAGGCGACCTGATCTCAACCAACTCGGCGTTGAACATCTTGTTTCGGGCCGAGGGCCTGATCCAAGGAAGATGCTGTGCAACCAGAGGCGGAACCTGCGTTGGTGTTATCTGCGGCTTTCCGTCCACGATCACCGCATACTGGGCGAGCTGCTCACGGAAGGTCTCTTCGTCGCGACAGATCGCTTCGTACGCTTCATAAAGGTCGGCGTACTTGTCCCGGCCGAAGGGTTCCTCCCGGCCGATATAGAGGCGGATCAGATCCTGGTAACCGGGCCTGAAGCCGAACCAGCGGCCCATCTGCATCAATGTGTCCGCTTGCTGGGTGGTGCGCCGGTAGTAGGTGATGGTGAGACCTTCCACCGTGAAGCCACGGGACAGCTTTGTGCCGCCTACCAGGATCTTCCAGACATGCGGGGTCCGGTCGAAGTCGAGGTCCAGCTGGTCGAAGTAGCGGTCCGAGTCGCCGTTCACGATGATGACCGGCTGACCACCTGAGCCGATCCGCTGCCGGGCCGCGTTGACGTAGGGGCGCAGTTCCTCGTATGAGGAGGGAGCGGGAAGGTCCGCGGCCCGTGCCTCGCTCACCGGGGCGAAGTCTGACGCCCACAGCTGCGCAAGCCGCTCGTGACCGGCTGCTGAGCTGTAACCAGCCTGATGCCACATGGAATTGATGTCCAGCGCCAGCTCTGCGTGATCGTCCTTGCGCACAGACTCATGGACGAGCATGGTGTGGTGGCGGAACGGGCCGTCGGGGACACCATGGTCGGCCCGGTACAACTTCAGGGCGCCGGACAGTACGAAGGCGTCCATCGCCTCTTGGAGGCGGCCTTCCCCGGAATTGTAGATGTCCCGGATATGCGCCTTCTCCTGGGAGTTGGCATATGTGCGCTCCTCCCGGGGGATTGCGGAGTCCAGGTCGTGGAAGTCCTGGGCGCCCATATAGCCGGCCGGGCGCGGCAGAGAGATCAGGAAGTCGCTGGGGAAGAGATCCTCGTCATCGCCGGGATCGATGAAGACGTTGGCAAAGGGAGTAGCGGTGTATCCGACGTACTGCGCGCGTGGCAGAAATCTCAGGAGCTGGGAGACCAGTCCATTGATCGCAGTCCGCTCAGTGCGTCCCTGCTGCCACTTCTTCGGATCCAGCGTGTTGACGGAGGCCTGGTCTGACTCGTCATCGATGATCAGCGCAGGCAGTTCTGCCAGCAACCCGTGAATCTGTTTGAGATCTTTCACGAGCTTGGTCAGAACCGACTTATTCTTCTTCACCACGAGGATGCGTGCAGCCGTGTGATGCAAGTTCACGGGGTCGTGCAGCGGGCGGGCAGGCTCACGCTTTTCAAATTCAAGAGCGCGGATGCCCTGCGCCAGGCTCTTGTAGTCGTTGTCGCGGGTCGTCAGCCGCTCGATGTCAAAAGCCCCGAGCGCGGACGGACGCCCGCCATGCTGGACGAATGCGGGCCAGTCCTCGTCATCACCCACGTAGTCCACGCCTACGAGGGAGTCCAGGTCGTTGGGGTCGGCGCCGCGGAGGATATTCTCCTGACCGATCAACTCCATGTCGAGCCGGCGCTGGGTCTGGCGCCGCAATAGGTTCAGCGTGCCGCCCAGCACAATGACCAGTCGATAGCCCGCGTCGATCGCCTTGGCGACGACACCGGTAAAGTTTGCCGTCTTACCCGACTGCACGTACCCGACGACCAGGCCCTTCGCCTGACGGGCCGACGACTGCTCGGGATCAGTCAGCCGTTCGACGACGGCACGGCTTGCCTCGTCCAGGCTTGCGATCGCCGTGTCGGACCACCCCTTGGCGCGCAACTTCCGTTCGTACGCTGCCCAGTAGAAGGAGCGGGAAGCCGCCCGTTCCGGCGTGTACCAGGGGGAGAAGTCACGGGTGATCACTGTTGGGCCCGGGATTTTCGCCACAGGGATGGCGTCGTCCAAGGCCTTGCGTACGTCACTGCCGAACCGGAGACGGTCGTAAATGACGGCACGGCGTTCGTCGGTACGTGCGGGCGCTTCCTGTGCCCAGCGTGGTCCCTCGGCAAAGTCCCAGGCAGTGACGTGGCGACGCCACAATGCTATGAGTGCTTCGTCGTTGCTCACCAGATAAGAGTGAAACAGATCCTCGCTCAGATCCGCATCCGGATAATCATCCGCTGCGGCAACGGTGGCCCACTGGGCGAAGTTCCCGGGGCCGCTGCGCATACCTGCCAGTGCGGAGGTGTGGATCTCGAGAAGTACGGTGGCCGACGTGCCGCTCATGGAATTCCTCAGTTACGGTCATGAGGTGGGAAAAAAGCTGTGCTGCTGTGTCAGGAAGCCGCCTGCGCGCGTCGCGCGCGCTGAGCATCTACGGATGCCAGGAGGATGGTGTTCCAGTAGTCCACCTTGTCCTGGCGTCCCCGCTCCCAGCGTCCGAGACCGAAACAGTCTTCGAGGAGCAGATATAGCAACGTCTTGGTAACCGGGGCATCGTTGACGCCGCCCCGCCTGCCGTCGTTGAAGTCTTCGCGGTACGTTTTGTTGAGGATGACGGTGTTGCTAGCCCGGTCCAGAGCAAAGAACTGGTCAGGAGGCAGTGATCCCCAGGTGAAGCTGATCGGCTCTTCGCCGGCCTTCTCGGGAAGCTCTTCCTTGATGACGCGCTTGACCTTCGGATCGAGCCCTTTGCCGGGAGGAGTGACGGCCTTGCGAACGATTTCGGTGCGCCGGGAGCCATCCCGGTATGCGGCCTCAGCGTCAGCGAGGAAGTCGGAGAAGGTGTGTCCGGCAGAGTCCACCGCTTTTTCCACGCCAAGCGTGAAGGCCGGGGTGACCGTGACGTTTTCTTTCTTCACGTCCAGGCTCAGCACGCTGTTCGCACGGGCGGGCAGATCGACCGCGATCCGTGCGAGTACAAGGTGACCCTCTGGGTTCCGCAGGCCGTTCCACCCTCCCGCCTGTATCAGGCGGTCGTTGCGGTAGAAGTAAAATCCCTGCCTGGCGGGGAGTGAACCAATTTGCCGGAAGCCGGCCTGCTTGGACTTCGCGGGCCAGATGTGCGCAGTGAGCTGTACGTCACCTACGCCTTCCACTGGTGCCGTGAACTTCCGTGGGTAGCCAGCCTTCCCGGGAACCTTGTAACCGAAGGGGTCGAGCGCCTCCACGGCAATGTGGTCCACTTCCTCACCGAGACTGTCCCCGCTGCTCACATCCCACACGGCAATGTCGATTTTGAGGCCGTTCTGCAAGTAACGGTGCAGGTAGAGGCCGAGGTGAGTCTCAAGGCGGGCTATCGCCTTCGACAGGAACTGGTCACTCTGACCACGTCCGACAGTCTCAAAGGAACGCACGCCGTCCCACCGCACTACCGTGCCCTGCCACTCGATGATGCCGTCATAACGGTCCACAAGATCCTGGGCATAGCGCGGATCGACGGTGTCACAGCGGAAGCCGTCCTCGATGCCTTCCGCGGTGAGGCGGCGTCCCGCAGCGCGGCTTCGCTTGGTACGGCTGACCACGGTGAGCGATGAAGCGTGAGAGAGTGAAGCTGCCTTCAGGCCCGTGCCGTACATTCCAAGAGCGCCCTCACCGTAGTCACGGCGGCGGCCCACCGTCATGGCGGCATCGAGGCCTTCCTCGTCCATGCCCTTGCCGTTGTCGATGATGAGTAGCGTGAGGATCCGGCTCGCGTCACGGAGGAAGTGCACGACAACCTTGTCTGCGCCAGCATCAATGGAGTTGTCGATGAGGTCCGCTACGGCGACCTCGAAGCCGTAACCCTGGTTGGTCAGAGCCTTTCCGTATCCGGCATCAGGCGGCAAGCGGGTGCTACCGGTTGTCGGGACGTCGTACTGCCAGTTGGCGCCGGGCTTGTAGGGCATGCTTCCTCGAAATGCACAGGTCAGGGCATGCTGCCTTACAAGCAGCCCCCTGCAACGGTCTTGATGTGACCGTACTGCAAAGGTTGGACATAGAGGGAGTTGAACGCTGAACTGGGGGGATAAGTCCCCATTTACCGTTGGTGGTTCAATCTGCCGGTTTTCCTGAATGCCCGTTTACCGCATATCGGGGTGCAGCAGGCCCGGGAGGGGTGCTCCGGGCCCAGAGAAACGTCAGACGCCGTGACAGGCGTGGTAGGCCTTGGCGGAGCCACACCAACACCCCGCCCCCTCCCCCGGAGGCCAGGCCGCCGCTCGCCCGCGGGACGCCAGGGTGGTGGCGTACTGGGGGAGGAGGGTGGGGTCGGTCGGGGAGGTGGCTTCCGAGGCTGCGAAGGCCTCGTAGGAGGGGACCGTGCCCGTGACGATGCCCAGGTTGGGTGTGCCCGAGGAGGCCAGTTCGCGGAGGGAGGACTCTATGGTGGCCAGGTGCTCGGCGTGGGACGGGTACTCCGTGGACAGGGTGGGGTACGCCGTGAGGAGTTCGTCCAGTTCCGGGGCGGGCCAGTGCAGGACCGCCACGGGGAAGGGGCGGGACAGGGCCGCCCGGTAGGCGCCCAGTTCCGCGCGCAGGCGGGAGATCTCCGCCTCCAGTTCCGCCGGGTTCTCCGAGCCCAGCGACCACACCCGTTTCGGGTCGTGGAGTTCGTCGAGGGAGACCGGGCCGGTGTGCACGGTGTCCGCCAGGGTGTCCCAGTCGTCGTGCGGCAGGCCCAGCATGCGGCGGACGCGGTGGCGGCCGTGGAGGAGGGGGTGGGTGGAGGGGAGCGGCGCTTCCGCCGGGCCGGGGATCAGCAGGCGGGCTCCCTCCGTGAACGTCTCCGCCGCCGCCTCCAGCTCGTCGTGGGATTCCAGGGCCTCCGCCGCGATCACCCAGGGGGCCGGGTCACGGGGGGCCGTCGTGCGGATGCCCTCGATGATCGCCCTCGCCTCGGCCTCGTGGCCGTACTCCCACAGGTTCGAGGCCTTCAGGGCGCGGACCAGGGCCGGGTTGGCCAGTCCCGCTGAGGACGACAGCAGGCGGTCGTAGAGCGTGGTGGCCGCGGGGCGGTCGCCGGACAGCTCCAGGTGGGCCGCCGCCCGCAGCAGGAGGGTCTCGGCGTCCTCCGGGTACAGTCCGGCGGTCCGCTCCAGGCGGGCCGCTTCGGCGGCGTGGTCGACATTCTCGGCAGGCGTGTCGGGGCGCATGAGGGACACCGTACTGCCGGGCGCCGGGGAACGTGAGGCGCGCAGGGGTGCGACGGCGGACGTGGCCGGCCGCCGTCGCACCCGGGCAGGACAACCCGGCCGCCCGCGTGGGGGAGGGGAGGCGGGGTGGCGGGAACGGGGGCGGCCGGTCTCCTCAGCCCCTGCCGCGATGACCTGGGCCCGGCCAAAGGCGA
>NZ_JACBWZ010000240.1 GCF_013870595.1 Streptomyces sp. WELS2
CCTCCGGACCGAGCCCCGGTTCGGTGCGCTGCATCAGGCGCGCCTCCGGACCGAGCCCCGGGCGATATGGCGGGTGTCGAGGCCGGACAGGCCGCGCACGGCGACGTAGGCCTTCTCGTGTCCGGGCAGCGAGACCCGGCCGCGCAGCACGGCCTCCGGGTCGCGCTCGATGCGGTCGAGCAGCCGGCGGTAGATGCCGGCCATCGCGGCGACGCAGGCTCCGCTGCGCCGGTCGAGCATGGGCAGCAGCCGGTAGCCCTCGGCGAACAGGGCCCGGGCGCGGCGTACTTCGAAGTGGACGAGGCCGGCGAAGTCGGAGCCCTCCGGCGGGGCCGGCGCCCGGAAGCCGGCCGAGCAGCCGAACTTGGCGAGGTCGTCGGCGGGCAGATAGGTGCGGCCGCCGAGCGCGTCCTCGCGGACGTCGCGGAGGATGTTGGTGAGCTGGAGGGCGAGGCCGAGGGTGTCGGCGTACTCGGCCGCGCGCTCGGCGCCGCGCGCGCCGGGTTCGGTGCCGAACACGCCGAGCGAGAGGCGGCCGATGGCACCGGCGACACACCGGCAGTACACCTTGAGGTCGTCCCAGGTCTCGTAGACCTCCCCGCGCACGTCCATCTGGACGCCGTCGATCAGCTCGTCCAGGCCGCCGAGCGGGATCGGGAAGGCCCGCGCGGCGTGGCTGAGGGCGACGGCCACCGGGTCGGTGTCGTCCTCCTCGACCTCCCCGGCGCGGACCCGGGCGAGCAATGCCCGGGTGTCCTCCAGCCGCGTCAGCTTCACCTCGTCGGCCAGGCCGCCGTCGCCGATGTCGTCCACCCGCCGGGAGAACGCGTACAGCGCCGACATGGCGCGTCGCTTGGCCGCCGGCAGCAACCGGATGCCGTAGGCGAAGTTACGGGCCTGCTGCCCGGTGACGGCCTCGCAGTAGCTGTAGGCGGCGAGTACCGGTGCGGACACGTGCGGCGCAGACTCCACGGTCCGGATCACCCCTCTCCTCGCAGGATCACGCCCACCTCACGCAGCAACTGGACCTTGCCGGGTCTGGGCGGGCCGGGAAGTACGTCGTACTCGGCGGCGGTGATCGCTTCGATCGCCGCCCTTCCCCCCGCCACGAACCCCGCGAGCAGGAGCTTCAGCCTGCCGTGGACGCTACCCACCAGGGGAGCGCCTTCATCCAGCAGATCGCGGGCGCGTTGTGCTTCGTATGCAACCAGGGCGCGCACCGATGCGCCCGCGCTTTTTTGGCCAAGATCAGCTTCTTGGACGTGGAAGCGCTTCATGTCCTCGGCCGGCAGGTAGATCCGGTCGCGGCCGAGGTCCTCGGCGACGTCCTGGAGGTGCTCCACGATCTGCAGGGCGGTGCAGATCGCGTCGGACAGCCGGATCCGCTCGGGGGTGGAGGTGCCGGTGACGGCGAGGACGAGGCGGCCGACGGGGTTGGCCGACAGTTCGCAGTAGGCGAGGAGGTCGTCGTAGGTCTCGTACCGGGCGACGAGCTGGTCCTGGCGGTTGGCGGCGATCAGCCCGAGGAACGGCTCGGGGGTGAGGGCGCGGCGCCGGACGGTGGGCTGCAGACGGCGCAGCAGCGGGTGGTGCGGCGTGCCGTCGAAGACGCGCCGCAGGTCCTCCTCGAAGGCGTCGAGGAGGATCAGCCGGTCGGTGGCCTCGGCGGGCGACACGCCGAGCACCCGGGCGTCGGCGCCGCCGGGGGCGAGGTCGCCGTCGCCGATGTCGTCCACCAGGCGGGCGAAGCCGTAGACCGCCATGAGGTCGGCGCGCCAGGCCCGGGGCAGGAAGAAGGGGGCCACCGGGAAGTTCTCGCTCGCGGCCTTGTCCAGGGTGGCGCGCTCCAGGCCGGGCGCCGTATCGGTGGCCGTCATCGGGCGCCGCCCGGGGCGGTGACGGCACACGCCGCGTTGAGCTGGGGCGTTTCCGTAGCCATTGCCGTCACATCTCCCGTTCTACACTGCCGACCCAATACACACTATTTCGGACACGCCGCCCCGCAATACACGAAGACACCTCCGCGAAGGAAGGCGCGCATTATCGCCGCACTTGCCGGTTTCCGGCACCGGTACAGCTTACGTTGTACAACGTGGCGCCCATCGTCGGGGTGTCCCGCACATCACAACAACACACCGATTGGCTCCAAGATTCCTGGACCGGGGCCCAGTTGACGTTTCCTTTGCAGTGGAAGGGCCCCGCCGGACGAAATTCCGACGGGGCCCTGGCCGAAACGGGTCACTTGCCCGTGAACTTCTCGTACTCCTTCAGGACCTCGTCGGTGGGTCCGTCCATCCGCAGTTCACCGCGTTCCAGCCACAACACGCGGTTGCAGGTGTCGCGGATCGACTTGTTGTTGTGGCTGACCAGAAAGACCGTTCCGGCCTCTTTGCGCAGTTCCCGGATGCGTTCCTCGGAGCGCTGCTGGAACTTGCGGTCACCGGTGGCCAGCGCCTCGTCGATCATCAGGACGTCGTGGTCCTTGGCGGCGGCGATGGAGAAACGCAGCCGGGCCGCCATACCGGAGGAGTAGGTGCGCATCGGCAGGGTGATGAAGTCGCCCTTCTCGTTGATGCCGGAGAAGTCGACGATGTCCTGGTAACGCTCCTTGATCTGCTCCCGGGACATACCCATGGCCAGACCGCCCAGGATGACGTTCCGCTCGCCGGTGAGGTCGTTCATCAGGGCCGCGTTCACGCCCAGCAGGGACGGCTGGCCGTCGGTGTAGACCTTGCCCTTCTCGGCGGGCAGCAGGCCGGCCACGGCGCGCAGCAGGGTCGACTTGCCGGAGCCGTTGGAGCCGATCAGGCCGATGGCCTCGCCTCGGTAGGCGGCGAAGGACACGCCGCGCACGGCGTGCACCTTGCGCACGCCCCGCTCCTCGCCGCGCCGGAGGATGCGGCTGAGGGCCGCCGTGGCGCTGCCCTTGCCGCTCCTGGCGCCGTTGACCCGGTAGACGATGTGCAGGTCGTCCGCGATGACCGTCGGGCGCCGGTCCTGGTTGTGCTGCTCAGCCACGGCCGTACCGCTCCTCCGCCTTCCAGAAGTACACGAAGCCGCCGGCGAAGACGACCACGGCCCAGAACAGGGCGATGGCCCACACGTGCGGCGGCAGGTGCGACGAGCCGTAGCCGTCGATCAGGGCGAACCGCATCAGGTCCATGTAGATCGCGACCGGATTGACCTGGAGCGCCCGGACGATCCACTCGGGGCGGCCCGCCAGCATGTTGTTGATCGAGAACATGACACCGGAGGCGTACATCCAGGTACGCAGCAGGAACGGCATCAGCTGCGCGAGGTCCGGCGTCTTGGCGCCCATGCGGGCCACGATCAGCGCCAGTCCGGTGTTGAACAGGAACTGGAGCACCAGCACCGGCACGATCAGCAGCCAGGACAGGCCGGGGTAGCTGCCGAAGCCGACCGACACCAGGAACAGCACCAGCATCGAGAACAGCAGCTGCTGGAGCTGCTGGAGCGAGAAGGAGACGGGCAGCGAGGCGCGCGGGAAGTGCAGGGCGCGCACCAGGCCGAGGTTGCCGGAGATCGCGCGGACGCCGGACATCACCGAGCTCTGGGTGAAGGTGAACACGAACACGCCGGTGACCAGGAACGGGATGTACACGTCCTGGGACATGCCACGGCTGGCGTGCAGGATCAGCCCGAAGATGAAGTAGTACACGGCCGCGTTCAGCAGGGGCGTGGCCACCTGCCAGAGCTGGCCGAGTTTGGCCTGGCTGTACTGGGCGGTCAGCTTGGCCTGGGAGAAGGCCAGGATGAAGTGGCGCCGGCCCCACAGCTGGCGGACGTACTCCACGAGCGAGGGCCGGGCGCCGCTCACGGAGAGCCCGTACTTGGCGGCGAGCTCGGCCGCCGTCAGTCCCGCGTCGGGCGACGCGGCCGCGGTCACCGCGACCGTGCCGTCGTGCATGGTCTCACTCACAGGTGGAAACTTTCGTCTTCGGGTACGCGTGTCTGGTCCGTCCTGCGGGCGGCGGCGCGCGGCGGCACCGGCCCGTCGGGGACGAGCTTGTCAGATGACCGGGGGACGGCCCAGTCGGGTGAGTCGCCATACCGTACGCCAGCGCATCGGGCGGCGGGGACCGCACGGCGTGGTCCAGCCTTCCCTGAAGCCGCCGAACCACGCCTTCAGGGCCGGTCGCGAGGGGCGGCGCGCCAGGGTGAGCAGCAGCCAGACCCCGAGGTAGACCGGGACCAGGGGGGCGGGCAGGTTGCGGCGGGCGAGCCAGACCCGGTTGCGGGCGACCATGCGGTGGTAGACGGCGTGCCGCGAGGGGGCGGTCGTCGGGTGGTACAGCACCATGTCGGACCGGTAGTCGATCATCCAGCCGGCGTCCAGTGCCCGCCAGGCCAGGTCGGTCTCCTCGTGCGCGTAGAAGAACTCGTCCGGCAGGACGCCGACCTCCGCGAAGACGCGGGTGCGCACGGCGTTGGCGCCGCCGAGGAAGGTGGTGACCCGGGAGGAGCGCATCGGGTCGGAGGCGCGCAGCCGGGGCACGTGCCGGCGCTGGGTCTCGCCGGTGTCGGGGTCGGCGATGCGGAAGCTGATGATGCCCAGCTCGGGGTCCGCGGCGAAGGCCTGGCGGCACAGCTCGGCGGTGTCGTGGCGGGCGAGCAGGCCGTCGTCGTCGAGGAAGAGCAATATGTCGACATCGCGGCCGCCGGGCCCGAAGGCCTCTATGCCGACGTTGCGCCCGCCGGGGATGCCCAGGTTCTCGGGCACCTCCACGGTCCGCACACCCTCGGGCACCTCCGGGACGGGCGAGCCGTTGCCGACGACGACGACCTCGACCGGGTCGCCGTCCTGCTTGGCGACGGAGTCGAGCAGGGCCCTCAGCTCCTCGGGCCGGTTGCCCATGGTGATGATGACGGCACCGACCTTCATGGGCGCGCTCACTTCAGCCTGCTCGAGGCGAGGATGGACACCAGGTGCAGCAGGGTCTGCAGCAGGGCGATGCCGGCCAGCACCGCGGTGCCGAGCCGGGTGAAGAACAGGTCGCCGCGGGCCTGGTCCACGATCGCGAGGACGAGGATGAGCAGCGAGGCCTCGATGCCGAGGATCAGCCGGTGGAACTTCAGCGCCGAGGCGGCCCGCCGGGCCAGTGCCATGCCGGAGGAGCGCGGCTCGGACGCGGCCTCCTGCACCGGGGGCTTGCCGGTCTGGTGCCGGGCGACGCCGACCAGGTCGGTCTCTGCCTTGATCAGGATGGCGCCGAGCGCGGCGAGGGTGCCGAGGAAGGCCCACAGCCAGTCGATCCGGCCGGTGCCCCACAGGTCGGCGGCGCGCAGGCCGAGACCGACCAGCACGGCCGCGTCGGTGAGGTAGGCGCCGACCCGGTCCAGGTAGACCCCGCCCAGCGAGTACTGCTGCTTCCAGCGGGCGACCTCGCCGTCGACGCAGTCCAGCAGCAGGTACAGCTGGGTGGCGACCACGCCGAGCACCGCGCCCGGGATGCCCGGCACCAGCAGGGCCGGGGTCGCGAGCACGCCGCAGACGGTCATCAGGTACGTGAGCTGGTTGGGCGTGACCCTGGTGTTGACCAGGTAGCGGTCGACGCGCAGGGACACCTCGCGCATGTAGAGGCGTCCCGCCCAGTGCTCACCGCTGCGCCGGTCCTTGACCCCCGCGGGGTGCACGACCGGACGGAGTTCAGCTACCGATGGCCTTGACATAGTCGGCGTAGATGTCCTTGATCTGGTTCGTCTTGAGGTCGAGGTGTTCGAGGATCGTGTAGCGGCCGGGCCGGGTCTCCGGGGCGAACTCGACCGCGCGGACGAACTCGTCCACCGTGAAGCCGATCTCGTCCGGCAGGACCGGGAGCCCGTGCCGGCGCAGCACCTCGGCCATGTACGCCGACTCCTCGTGGGCGCCGCGCAGATACATCGCGAAGGCGGCGCCGAGGCCGCACTGCTCGCCGTGGGCGGCGGCGCGCCTGGGGTAGAGCAGGTCGAAGGCGTGGTTGATCTCGTGGCAGGCACCCGAGGAGGGGCGGGAGTCGCCCGACACGGACATGGCGATACCGGTGAGGACCAGCGCCTCGGCCAGCACCTGGAGGAAGCCGTCGTCGCCCACTCCGCCGGGGTGCCTGAGCACCGCTTCGCCGGCCTGGCGGGCCATGGCGGCGGCCAGACCGTCGACCTTCTCGCCGTTGACCTGGTGGGACAGCTCCCAGTCCGCGACGGCGGAGATGTTGGAGATGACGTCGCCGATGCCGGAGCGGACGAACCGGACGGGTGCCTCGCGGATCACGTCGAGGTCGATGATGACCGCGATCGGGTTGGGCACGCCGTAGGAGCCGCGGCCCGCGTCGTTGTCGAGGGTCGCGACCGGTGAGCACAGGCCGTCGTGGGCGAGGTTGGTGGCGACGGCGACCAGTGGCAGGCCGACCCGGGACGCCGCGAACTTGGCGCAGTCGATGATCTTGCCGCCGCCGAGGCCGACGACCGCGTCGTAGTGACCGGCCTTGATGTCGCCGGCCAGCCGGATGGCGTCGTCCAGGGTGCCGCCGCCGACCTCGTACCAGGTGGCGCCGGGCGTACACGTGCACCGTACGGGCGCCGGAGGCGTCGGGCGCGCCGACGGCGACCTGGACCCGCACCCCGTCGTCCGGGGGCAGCACCAGCGGAGTCTCCAGGGCGAGTTCGTCGAGGTGGGCGCAGCCGACCTGGTCGCCGGCGCGGACGGCGAGTTCGACCATGGCGGTGCCGGGGACGACGATCCGGCCGGCGACGACGTGGTCGGCGAGCCAGGGGTGGGTGCGTGCCGACAGCCGGCCGGTGAGCACGGCGCCGTCGGTGTCGGCGAGGACGGTGGCGGCGCCGAGCAGCGGGTGGTCGGCGGAGTCGAGTCCGGCGGAGCCGACGTCTCCGGCGGTCGCGGTCGTCTCGGGCCAGAACCGTTCGCGCTGGAAGGCGGTGGTGGGCAGGTCGACGGTGCGGGCGCCGGTGAACAGCGCGGTCCAGTCCACGGCGGCGCCGCCGGTGTACAGCCGGGCGACGGCGGTGAGCAGGGTCTCGGTCTCGTCGCGGTCGCGGCGGGAGGCGGCGGCGAGGACGGCGTCGGTGCCGGTGCCGGTGCCGTCGGGGGTGCCGTCGGCGGTCAGGCAGTCGCGGGCCATGGCGGTCAGCACGGCGTCCGGGCCGACTTCGAGGTAGCGGGTGACGCCCTCGGCGGCGAGGGCGCGGATGCCGTCGTGGAAGCGGACCGCCTCGCGCACGTGCCGCACCCAGTGGTCGGGCGAGGCGATGTCCTGGGTGGCGAGCGCGCCGGTGAGGTTGGAGACGACGGGGACGGTGGCCCGGTGGTAGGTCAGGGACTCGGCGACCGTCCGGAAGGCGGCCAGCATCGGTTCCATCAGGGGCGAGTGGAAGGCGTGCGAGACCGTCAGCCGGCGGCTCCTGCCGAAGCGGGCGGCCACCGCCTCCGCCTCGGCGGTGTCGCCGGAGATCACCACGGAGCGGGGGCCGTTGACGGCGGCGATGCCGACCCGGCCGGTGAGCAGCGGGCGGACCTCCTCCTCGGTGGCGCGTACGGCGAACATCGCGCCGCCCTCGGGCAGCTCCTGCATGAGCCGGCCGCGCGCGGCCACCAGCGTGGTCGCGTCCCCGAGGTCCAGCACGCCCGCCACGTGGGCGGCGGCGATCTCGCCGACGGAGTGCCCGGCCAGGTAGTCGGGGGTGAGCCCCCAGGACTCCAGCAGCCGGTACAGGGCGACTTCGAAGGCGAACAGCGCGGTCTGGGTGCGGGCGGTGCGGTGCAGCGGCCCGGGGTCGTCGCCGAGCACGAGGCCGCGCAGCGCGTCGTCGCCGGTGAGCGCGCAGATCTCGTCGAAGGCGCGGGCGAACACCGGGAACCGCGCGTGCAGTTCGCGGCCCATGCCGGCGCGCTGGGCGCCCTGGCCGGTGAACAGGAAGGCGGTCTGCCGCTGTGGGTGCCGGTGCTGATGTCCGTGCTGGTG
>NZ_JACBWZ010000241.1 GCF_013870595.1 Streptomyces sp. WELS2
TGCCGCCCGCCCACAGGCGGCGGCCGGTCCAGTCGTCGTCCACCCGCAGCTGCACCTGTACGTCCACGTGGCCGAGGGCGGCCTCGGGGGCGGCGGCGTAGATCACGGCGGTGGCCCGGCGCAGCGGGTAGACGTCGAAGCCCTCGACGAACTGGGAGTTGCGCCAGTCGATGAAGGCGCCCTCGCCGTCCGGGCCCACGCGCACGTCGATCTGGCCGTCCTCCAGGTGGATGCCGTAGGGCCGGGAGCCGCGGTTCTCCACGGTCACCCGGACACTGAAATACGTCAGCCCGGCGGCGGCGTCGTCCCGTCCGCGCGGCGGCTCGGCCGCCTCCAGGCGGTGGACGCGGACCCGCAGACCGGCATGCTCGTCGTACTCCTGCCAGTCACCGACCACGTTCGGCTCGTACACAGTGCCCCTCTCGACCCTCGAGAGCTGCTGTCTATCTGTGTGCCGAGCACACTGTCAAATGGCGGGAACGCAGCGTGGTCAGGGGAATTGGGCCCCGCCGGCCGGTGATCAAGCGCTGCCCAGGAAGAACTCGTCCGGGGCGGGTTCTGGCCGCCGGGGCGGGCGTGCCGCACATCACGTCCACGACAAGATCGGCGATCTCCGGCTCCTCATGGCCCGATTCGCAACATTTATTATTATTTGTTTGGAGGTGTCCCTCGGCGGGAAAGGGCAGAGAAGTGCTTCGGACAGGAGGCACGTCCGTGGGAGACGGCATGGCCCGCCCCCGGTGTCCCACTCCATGATCCGAGCGCACCTCCCACGGTGTCTGTCCCATCAGCACCTGCCGAGAGAGGTGCGCGCGATGCGTGTCACTGGCAGCACGAAATCCCATCCCCACGACGACGCCCCGGACACGGGCGCCGCCTTCGAGCGGCTCGCCCTGCTGCCCGACGGCCCCGAGCGCCAAGCGCTGCGGGACGAGCTGGTCCGGCTGTGGCTGCCCATGGCCGAGCGGATCGCGGTGCGCTTCCGCGGCCGCGGCGAGGCGCTGGAGGATCTGTACCAGGTGGCCGCGCTGGGCCTGGTCAAGGCCGTCGACCACTACGATCCGGACCGTGGCCGCGCCTTCGAGGCGTACGCGGTGCCCACCATCACCGGGGAGATCAAGCGGCACTTCCGGGACCACATGTGGACCCTGCACGTGCCCCGCCGGGTGCAGGACCTGCGCAACCGGGTCCGCGCCGCCGTGAAGGACCTGGCGCAGACCAGCACGGGCCGGGCGCCCACCGTCGCGGAGATCGCCGCGTACGCCCGGCTCAGCGAGGACGAGGTGCGCACCGGCATGGAGGCGCTGGAGTGCTTCTCCGCGCTGTCCCTGGACGCCGAGGTCTCCGGCACGGACGGCTACGCCCTCGGGGACTCCCTGGGCGGCCCGGACCCCGGATACGACCTCGTCGTGGACCGGGCCGCGGTCAGACCCTGTCTGGAGGCGCTGCCCGAACGCGAGCGCACCATTCTCTACCTGCGGTTCTTCCAGGGCATGACGCAGAGCTGCATCGCCTCGCGGCTCGGCATCTCGCAGATGCACGTCTCACGCCTGCTGAGCGGCTGCTTCGACCGGCTGCGCGAGGAACTACTGACGGAGGTCCGCTGACATCCGCGCCCGTACGGCCTACCGCCCCTCGGTCCCCGGTACCTGCGCGGGCCCGTACCGGTCCAGGGCGTCCTCCAGCTCGGCCCGGATGTGCTCCGGGATGTCGCCGCGCCGCCCCCAGATCAGGATCAGCTCGGCGATGTGGCGCAGCTTGATGTTGGTGTGCTGGGAGACCTCCTTGAGGACCTCCCAGCCCTGGTCGGGGGTGACCCGGGCGAGGGCCACCACCATTCCGATCGCCTGGTCCACGACCGCGTGCGAGGCCAGGGCCTCCTTCATCTGGTCGACCTCCGCCTGCAACGCGGCGATCCGGTCCGACTCGCTCTCTGCCATCCCTCCATCGTGCGCAGGGGGCTGCACCCCTGCCACCCGGTGTACTCGACAGGCATTTCGCCCCCGTCCGGCCGGACACTGGTGTCATACCGGTGGCCACCCGGGCCCCGAGAGCAGGACACGACTGCCATGAACCACCACAGCCCCGCCGGCGGCGCGCCGCGCGACAAAGAGGTCGTCTCCACCCACTCCGTCTTCGGCGCGCCCTGCTGGGTGAGCCTGACCAGCCGTGATCTCCAGGCCACCCAGGACTTCTACACGGCCGTCCTGGGCTGGCGCTGGCGCACCGCCAAGCTCGGCGAACACTTCCGGATCGCCCTCGCGAACGGGGTCCCGGTCGCCGGGATCGCCGCCGTGGCCGCCATGTGGCAGATGGCGGTGGCGTGGACGCCGTACTTCGCGGTGCGGGACGCGGACCTGGCCGTGGCCCGGGTCCGGGAGCGCGGCGGTACGGCGGCGGTCGGGCCGCTGTCCTTCCCGCCGGGCCGGGCGGCGCTGCTCGCCGACCGGGACGGCGCCACGTTCGGGATCTGGCAGGGCGACCTGGTCACCAACTGGGAGGCGTGGCGGCAGGCGGCCCCCACCTTCGTGCGGCTGCACACCCGGGACGCCTTCGACGCCGCGATGTTCTACGGCGAGATCCTGGACTGGGCGAGCGGGGAGCCGGGCTGCTGCGAGGTGGAGTACGACGGCGGCGAGGTGCTGCTGCGCAGCGCGGGCGACGTGGTGGCGCGCATCGACTCGGGCGCGGTGGAGGCCGCCCCGGACCCCTCGGTGCGGCCGCACTGGCAGATCCACTTCGCGGTGACCGACGTGCCGGCCTGCGCCCGCGCCGCGGAGAAGCACGGCGGCAGCGTGCTGCGCGAGGACGGCGAGCGGGAGGCGATCCTGCGGGACGCCGACGGCGCGCAGTTCACGGTGACCGCCCGCGGCGTCTGCTGCTGAGGTCCGCCCCGGTTCAGCCCGGGGTGCGGGAGGGGCGGGACAGCAGGATGAGGCTGCGGGCCTCCAGGCGGAGCCGGGTGCCCGCCTTGCGTTCGCGTTCGTCGGGGACGCCGTCGGGCTCGGCGGTGTCGATCAGGGTGGTCCAGCGCTCGCCGAAGTAGTCGTCGGGCAGCCGGAAGACGACCGGCTCCCAGTAGCCGTTGACCAGCAGCAGGAAGGAGTCGTCGACCATGCGGCGGCCGTAGGGGTCGCGTTCGGCGATGGCGTCGCCGTTGAGGAACGCGCCGACCGAGTGCGCGTCCGCGCGCTGCCAGTCCCGGTCGGTCATCTCGCGGGCGTCGGGCCGCAGCCACACGAGGTCGGGCAGCGGCTGGCGGGCGTTGGTCGCGGTCTCGCCACGGAAGAAGCGGCGCCGGCGCAGCACCGGGTGCGCGGCGCGCAGCGCGATCAGGCGCCGGGTGAACCCGGTCAGGGCACGCTGCTCGTCGGTCGGCTCCCAATCCACCCAGGAGATCTCGTTGTCCTGGCAGTAGGCGTTGTTGTTGCCGCGCTGGGTGCGGCCGAGTTCGTCGCCGTGGCAGAGCATCGGGATGCCCTGCGACAGCAGCAGCGTGGCCAGCAGGTTGCGCTGCTGGCGGGCGCGCAGTTCGAGGACGGCCGGGTCGTCGGTGTCGCCCTCCGCGCCGCAGTTCCAGGACCGGTTGTGGCTCTCGCCGTCCCGGTTGTCCTCGCCGTTGGCCTCGTTGTGCTTGTGGTTGTACGACACCAGGTCGCGCAGCGTGAAACCGTCGTGGGCGGTGACGAAGTTGACACTCGCGCGCGGCCGGCGCCGGCTGTGCTGGTAGATGTCGGACGAGCCGGTGAGGCGGGAGGCGAACTCGCCGAGCGAGCCGGGCTCGGCGCGCCAGAAGTCCCGTACGGCGTCCCGGTACTTGCCGTTCCACTCCGACCACAGCGGCGGGAAGTTGCCCACCTGGTAGCCGCCCTCGCCCACGTCCCACGGCTCGGCGATCAGCTTGACCCGGCTGATCACCGGGTCCTGCTGGATCAGGTCGAAGAACGCCGAGAGCCGGTCCACCTCGTGGAACTGCCGGGCGAGGGTGGCCGCGAGGTCGAAGCGGAAGCCGTCGACGTGCATCTCGGTGACCCAGTACCGCAGCGAGTCCATGATCAGCTGGAGCACGTACGGGTGCCGCATCAGCAGGCTGTTGCCGGTGCCGGTGGTGTCGTAGTAGTGCGCCCAGTCACCGTCGACCAGGCGGTAGTAGGAGGCGTTGTCGATGCCCCGGAAGGACAGCGTGGGGCCCAGTTCGTTGCCCTCGGCGGTGTGGTTGTAGACCACGTCGAGGATGACTTCGAGGCCGGCCGCGTGCAGCGCCTTCACCATGGCCTTGAACTCGTTGACCTGCTGGCCGCGGGTGCCGAAGGCGGCGTAGGCGTTGTGCGGGGCGAAGAAGCCGATGGTGTTGTAGCCCCAGTAGTTGGACAGGCCGCGGTCCTGCAGGATGCCGTCCTGGACGAACTGGTGCACCGGCATCAGCTCCACCGCCGTCACCCCGAGCGAGGTGAGGTGCTCGGTCACGGCCGGGTGCGCGAGCCCGGCGTAGGTGCCGCGCAGTCGCTCGGGGACGTCCGGGTGGGTGCGGGTCAGCCCGCGGACGTGGGCCTCGTAGATGACCGAGTCCGCGTACGGCGTCCGGGGCGGGCGGTCGTCGCCCCAGTCGAAGAACGGGTCGGTGACCACGCCCAGCATGGAGTGGCCGGCGCTGTCGGCCGGAGCCGGCCCGTCCGGGGCGCGCTCGTACAGCGAAGGGTGATTGTCGATCTGGCCGTCCACGGCGCGGGCGTACGGGTCGAGCAGCAGCTTCGCCGGGTTGCAGCGGTGACCGAGCGAGGGCTGCCAGGGGCCGTGCACCCGGTAGCCGTAGCGCTGTCCGGGGCCGACGCCGGGCAGATAGGCGTGCCAGACGAAACCGTCGACCTCGTGCAGCCGGACGGGGGTCTTGGCGCCGGCGTCGTCGACGAGGATCAGGTCCACGCGCTCGGCGACCTCGCTGAACAGGGCGAAGTTGGTGCCCTGTCCGTCGAAGGAGGCGCCCAACGGGTAGGGGTGCCCGCTCCAGACGGGCACCCCGGTGCGTGAGGTACGGGCGGTCACCGGCTGCCCTCCAGGGTGGCGCCGTGGGCGGGCGCGGGACCGGCCAGCACGGTCACCGGCTCGTCGCGGGGCACCTTCCGGCCGGTGCGCAGCGCGGGGTCGGGGGCGAGGGGGACCAGCGGGACGCGCTGGCCGGCCCGGGCGCGCTGCGAGAACCAGATGATCGTGCCGCCGGTGCCGGTGGCGCAGCAGCCCCAGCCGTCGCTCATGGCGGCGATGTCGGCCAGGCAGGACCGCAGGTCCTGGTCCGGACGCAGATCGGGGTCCCGGCCGCCGAGGGCGGTGATGAGATGCTGGCCGTTCCACCACATCTCGATGGACGTGTGCTTGTTCCTCGCGTGCGCGTCGATCGCCCGCAGCAGCAGTTCGGCGCCGTGGCGGACGGGCTCCACGAGGTTGTCGAGATCCCAGTGGCGCAGATGGGCGGCCAGGATGCGGCTGACCTGCCCCACCCGTTCGGGGCCGACTTCCACGTCGAGATGGTAGTAGCAGGGCACTGCGGTCTTCATCGTCGCTTGCTCCTCACCGGCGAAGCTCTCGCTCCCCTCGCCCGCCCGGAGGGATTTCCGGACACCCAGAGTGAGCGTTGATCGCTTCAGAGTCACTTCCACGGTGCGGCCGCTACGCCATTCGTGCAACACGAGCCACCGACGGCCCCACTGGTTGAAGCTCCAACAAGACGCTGCGTCGTCACGCGTGCACCATAAGTGAAAGCCTCGATCGCCGTAACGGTGCCGTGCCCTCCCCTGCGCGGACACCACCCGACCGTCGGGAACGCGCCCAGTCGAGAGCGTGGAAGGTGAAGAGGGCCATGCTGCTACCCGCCAAGGCCGAAGTGGCCCGGCAGTTGCGGCGATACCGGGCGTGGGAGCGCGTGATGCTCGCCGCGCCGCACGACCGCACGGTCCGGGCCACCTTCGAGGACTCGGGGTACACCCTGTGCGTGCTGATGGGCAAGCGCTGCGCCCGCGAGGCCGTGGACGCCGCCGAGCGCTATCTCCGCACGAACCTGGTCACCTATCTGCGGGAGCAGGACGGTCGGCCGCAGCCGCGCCGGACGGCGAGAAGAGGGCCGCCGTCGGAGCGGCGTTCCACGGCGCCAAGCCCCTGACCTGGCACCGTACTAGGCGTTCCCTGCGGGCCCGGCGAGACGCCGGCCCGACTTATCGGATCGCGGAGCCGGGCCGGGCGCCCGGCTCCGCGCACGGCGGAGGTGAGATACATGCGCAGGACCCCGGCCATCGGCCGTGTACCGGTACGTGACGTCCGGCCGGCCGTGGAGTGCGGCAGGCGCCCGGCGAAGGCGGTGGCCGGGGAGACGTTCGAGGTCACGGCCACCGTGTTCCGCGAAGGGCACGACGCCGTGGGCGCGAACGTGGTCCTGCGCGATCCGACGGGCCGGCGCGGCCCCTGGACCCCGATGCGGGAGCTGTCGCCGGGCAGCGACCGCTGGGGGGCGGAGATCACCCCGGATGTGACGGGACGCTGGACCTTCCGCGTGGAGGCGTGGAGCCATCCGCTGGCGACCTGGCGGCACACCGCGTCGGTGAAGGTGCCGGCCGGGATCGACACCGGCCTGGTGCTGGAGGAGGGCGCGGAGTTGTACGAGCGGGCCGCCGCCGGGGTGCCCAAGGGGGCCGAGCGGGACCTGGTGCTGGCCGCGGCGCGCGCCCTCGGCGACGACACCCTGTCGGTCCACCACCGGCTGAAGGCGGCGCTGTCCCCGGCGGTGGAGAACGTGCTGGAGCGGTATCCGCTGCGGGAGCTGGTCACCGCGTCCGAGGCGATGCCGTTGCTGGTGGAGCGCGAACGCGCCCTGTACGGCTCCTGGTACGAGTTCTTCCCCCGCTCCGAGGGCACCGCGGAACGCCCCCACGGGACCTTCCGCACCGCCGAACGCCGGCTGAAGGCGATCGCCGACATGGGCTTCGACGTCGTCTACCTGCCCCCCGTCCACCCCATCGGCACCACCCACCGCAAAGGCCCCAACAACGCCCTGACCGCCGGCCCCCACGACGTCGGCGTCCCCTGGGCCATCGGCTCCCCCGAAGGCGGCCACGACGCCGTCCACCCCGCCCTGGGCACCCTCGAGGACTTCGACCACTTCGTCGCCGAGGCCGCAAGGCTCGGCCTGGAGGTCGCGCTCGACCTCGCCCTCCAGTGCTCCCCCGACCACCCCTGGGTCGAGAAGCACCCCGAGTGGTTCCACCACCGCCCCGACGGCTCGATCGCCTACGCGGAGAACCCCCCGAAGAAGTACCAGGACATCTACCCCCTCGCCTTCGACGCCGACATGGACGGCCTGGTCGCCGAGACCCTGCGCATCCTGCGGCACTGGATGGCCCACGGCGTGCGGATCTTCCGCGTGGACAACCCGCACACCAAGCCCGTCGTCTTCTGGGAGCGGGTCATCGCGGGCATCAACCGGACCGACCCGGACGTGATCTTCCTGGCGGAGGCGTTCACCCGCCCGGCGATGATGCACACCCTGGCCCAGATCGGCTTCCAGCAGTCGTACACCTACTTCACCTGGCGCAACAGCAAACAGGAACTCACCGAGTACCTGACCGAGCTCACGGGTGAGGCGGCGGCCTACATGCGGCCGAACTTCTTCGCCAACACCCCCGACATCCTGCACGCCTACCTCCAGCACGGCGGACGGCCCGCGTTCGAGGCGCGCGCCGTGCTGGCCGCCACCCTCTCCCCCGCCTGGGGCATCTACTCCGGCTACGAACTGTGCGAGAACACCCCGCTCAGGGAAGGCGGGGAGGAGTACCTGGACTCGGAGAAGTACCAGCTCAGGCCCCGCGACTGGGAGGCCGCCGAGCGCGAGGGCCGCAGCATCGCCCCGCTCATCACCCGTCTGAACACCATCCGCCGCCGCCATCCCGCACTCCAGCGGCTGCGCAACCTGCACTTCCACCAC
>NZ_JACBWZ010000242.1 GCF_013870595.1 Streptomyces sp. WELS2
CGCCACCATCGTCACGGCCGCTGCCTTCTTCAGGTTCTTCACTGTCTGCCCCTCCTGGGTGTCCACCGCGGCGATCACCGCGGCACGCACTGGAGAACGGCGGGGATCACCGGAGGATGCGCCGTCCGGGTGACATTCCCACTACGGTATGAATCTCAGTCCGGTTCGTGACGCTCCGTGTTGCCGAGGTGGGGGACCGGGGTGGGGGCGGTCAGCCGGCCACGCCGTGGCGTACGGCCCACAGCGCGGCCTGGGTGCGGTCGGCGAGGTCGAGCTTCATCAGGATGTTGGAGACGTGCGTCTTGACGGTCTTCTCGGACAGGACCAGGGCGCGGGCTATCTCCCGGTTGGAGCGGCCGTCCGCGATCAGGCCGAGCACCTCCCGCTCCCGCTCGGTGAGCGAGCCTCCCCTGCCCTGTCCGCCGCCCGCCTCCTCCCGGGCGAGCAGGGCGTCGGCGACCTCCGGCTGGAGCAGGACGTGCCCGGCGTGCACGGAGCGGATGGCACCGGCGAGGGCGTCGGGGTCCACGTCCTTGTAGACGTACCCGGCGGCGCCCGCGCGCAGGGCCGGTACGACCGTGCGCTGCTCGGTGAAGCTCGTGACGATCAGCACGCGCGCGGGGTTGCCCAGCTCGCGGAGCCTGCGCAGCGCGTCGACGCCGTCCATGCCCGGCATCTTGATGTCCATGAGGACGACGTCGGGCCGCAGTTCCTCGGCACGGGCGACTCCATCGGCGCCGTCGGCGGCCTCGCCCACGACCTCTATGTCGTCCTGGACCTCCAGGAAGGTGCGCAGGCCCCGGCGGACGACCTGGTGGTCGTCGACCAGCAGCACCTTGATCGGTTCACCCACCGGGGACCTCCATCTCGATCGTCGTGCCCTTGCCGGGCGCCGATTCCACGCTCAGCGAGCCGCCGACCCCGCCGGCCCGGTCCCGCATGGAGACCAGGCCGAGGTGGCGTCCGGCGCGGCGGACCGCCGTGGGGTCGAAGCCGCTGCCGTCGTCGGTGACGCGCAGGACGGCGCCGCGGCCGCGCCGCCGCAGGCTCACGTCCACGTGTTCCGCGCCGGAGTGCCGCAGCGCGTTGTGCAGGGCCTCCTGGGCGACCCGGAGCATGGCCTCCTCCTGGGCCGCGGGCAGCGCGCGCAGGCCGGCGCCGGTGAAGGTGACGCGGGCGGTGTGGGCGCGGTCGAGGACCTGTATCTGGGTGCGCAGGGTGGCGACCAGGCCGTCCTCCTCCAGCGCGGCGGGCCGCAACTCCACGACGGCGGCGCGCAGTTCGTCGGCGGCTTCGGCGGCGAGCGAGGCCACCTGATGCAGTTCGTCCTTGGCGCGGGCGGGGTCGCGGTCGACGAGCGCCGCCGCGGCCTGGGCGGTCAGGCGCAGCGAGAACAGCTTCTGGCTGACCGCGTCGTGCAGTTCGTGGGCGAGGCGGGAACGCTCCTCGGCTATGGTCAGTTCGCGGCTGCGCTCGTAGAGCCGGGCGTTGGTGAGGGCGATGGCGGCGTGCTGGGCGAGGATGGACAGGAGTTCCTCGTCGTCCTGGGTGAAGCCGCAGCTCCCCTCCGGCTTGGCGCAGTGCTTGTTCGCGAGGAAGAGCGCCCCGATGACCTCCTCGCCGTCCCTGATCGGCAGGCCCAGGAAGTCGGCCAGGTCGGGGTGGGCGTCCGGCCAGCCCTCGAAGCGGGGGTCCTTGCGCACGTCCGCGAGGCGCTCGGCCTTCGCCTCGTGCAGCATCGCGGCGAGGATGCCGTGCTGGCGCGGGAGCGGGCCGATGGCACGCCACTGCTCATCGCTGACACCGTCGACCACGAACTGGGCGAAGCCGCCGTGGTCGTCGGGGACGCCGAGGGCGGCGTACTGCGCGTCGAGCAGTTCGCGGGCGGAGGCGACGATCGTCTTCAGGACGTCGCGGACCTCCAGATGCCTGCTCATGGCCAGCAGCGCGGAACTGACCGCGGCGAGGCCGGACCGGGGGCCTTGACTCATGCCCTCACGGTACCGGCGGGGTACGACAGCACGGATCGGGCCGGTGACGGCGCGGGCTGGTCCTCTGGTCCTAGGGCGGTCGGCGGAGCCGGGGGCGCGGAGGGTGGACGCCGTACGGACCTATGTGACACGCGCGCGCATCCGCGGCACGGGCGCGCGTACGCCACGCGCGCGCGTGGCGTGAGGGCTCTGCCTCGCGGACGAGTCCGGCGACGGTCGTCTCCTACCTGGGGATGAGGAGTCTCACGCTCTGCATTGCGAAGGCGACTCACTGTGAGAGCGGCCGGTATTCCATGTGAGCCCGCGCATAGGGCCTACATCACGTACGAAAGCGCATAGGAGATGCCCCCGCCCGCATGAACGGGATCGACGGTCCCGTCTGTCCCATTTTGCCCTTCCCTGATCCACTACCCGGGATCGTATGTCACACCTTTGCCTGGGCATTTTGCGCCCGCTAAGAATTGCCTCGTCGCTCAGCGCCGCGGGTTCCCACCGCGGCGTTCGTGCGGGAGGAGCCGATTCCCCCGGCGGACGCAGGAGCGACCTCCGCGCTATCGAAGAGGTCCATCAGCCATGCCCAAGAACATCCTCAACCGTGCTCATAGTCGTCCGCTGACCAAGCAGCGCAAGATCGCCGCCGTCGCGGGTGCCGCCGCGTTCGGCACCGCCGCCCTCGCCCTCTCGGCCACCGTCGGTCACGGCGGCACCGTCACCACGGGCGCCCCGGCCACGACCGCGCAGGTCTCCTCCGGCACCGTGCTGAAGAACGTCAAGGGCACCCTCACCGGCCGGCTCGCCGCCGACAACGTCAAGCTGGACACCCTCGCGGCGCGGAAGAAGGCCGCCGACGCCACTGCCGCCGCCAAGGCCGCCGAGGCCGCCGAGCGGAAGCAGGCAGCCGTCCGCCAGGCCGCGCCGCAGCACTCCGCCGTCCAGGCCGCCACCCGCTCCACCCAGCGTCTGGACATCCAGCCGGTCGCCGCCAAGACGTACGCCGGCAACCTCGACGGCTGGATCCGCCAGGCCCTGTCCATCATGCGGGCCAAGGGCATCCCGGGCAGCTACAGCGGCCTGCACCGCAACATCATGCGGGAGTCCTCCGGCAACCCCCTCGCCATCAACAACTGGGACGTCAACGCCGTCAACGGCATCCCGTCGAAGGGCCTGCTCCAGGTCATCCCGCCGACCTTCAGCGCCTACCACGTCTCCGGCACGTCCTGGAACATCTACGACCCGGTCGCCAACATCACCGCAGCCGCCAACTACGCGGCCCACCGGTACGGCTCGATCGACAACGTCAACAGCGCGTACTGAGGCCTGGCGCGGGACCTCAGCGACGCAACGCCGAAGGGCGGCACCCCGATCACGGGGTGCCGCCCTTCGGCGTTGCACAGGGATGCGGTTACTTGCGCATGACCTCCGGCTCGTGGCGGCGCAGGAAGCGGGAGACGAAGAAGCCGCACACCGCGCCGAGCGCGAGCAGTACGAGCATGTCCAGGCCCCAGGCCGAGGCGGCGTGGTCCCACAGCGGGTCGGTGCTGCCCGGGTCGTCGGTGTTCGGGGCGATGGCGTTGAAGTCCAGCGTGGTGCCGGCCGCGGCCACCGCCCAGCGGGACGGCATCAGGTACGAGAACTCGTTCACGCCGAGCGTGCCGTGCAGGGTGAACAGGCAGCCGGTGAAGACGACCTGGACGATCGCGAACATCACCAGCAGCGGCATGGTCTTCTCGGCGGTCTTCACCAGCGAGGAGATCACCAGGCCGACCATCATCGAGGTGAAGCCCAGCGCCATGACCGGCAGACACAGCTCGACCAGCGTGGAGCCGCCGAGCACCAGGCCCTTGGCCGGGATCTCGCGGCTGGAGAAGCCGATGACGCCGACCAGCAGTCCCTGGAACATGGTGACGGCGCCCAGCACGACCACCTTGGACATCAGGTACGCCGAGCGGGACAGTCCGGTCGCGCGCTCCCGCTCGTAGATCACCCGCTCCTTGATCAGCTCACGGACCGAGTTCGCGGCGCCCGCGAAGCACGCGCCGACGGCGAGGATCAGCAGGACGGTGGTGGCGGTGCCGTTCGGGACGGGCAGGTGGGTCTTGGGGCTGACCGGGTTCGGCAGCAGTCCGCGGTCGTGCTGGATCAGCAGGCTGACCGCGCCGATGACCGCCGGCAGCAGCACCGTCAGCGCCAGGAAGCCCTTGTCGGAGGCGATGACCGAGACATAGCGCCGGACCAGGGTCGTCAGCTGCGAGCCCCAGCTCTGCGGCTTGGGGGGCCTCAGCGCCTGCGGTACCGGCATGGGGACGGCCTGCGGGGCGACGGCGTCGATCTCCGCCGCGTACATCTGGTAGTGCTGCGAGCCCTTCCAGCGGCCCGCCCAGTCGTAGTCGCGGTAGTTCTCGAAGGCGGAGAAGACATCGGCCCAGCTGTCGTAGCCGAAGAAGTTCAGCGCCTCCTCGGGCGGGCCGAAGTAGGCGACGGCGCCGCCCGGGGCCATCACCAGGAGCTTGTCGCACAACGCCAGCTCGGCCACCGAGTGGGTGACGACGAGGACGGTGCGGCCGTCGTCCGCGAGGCCGCGCAGCAGCTGCATGACGTCGCGGTCCATGCCCGGGTCGAGGCCGGAGGTGGGCTCGTCCAGGAAGATCAGCGACGGCTTGGTGAGCAGTTCCAGGGCGACCGAGACGCGCTTGCGCTGGCCGCCGGAGAGCGAGGTGACCTTCTTGTCCTTGTGGATGTCGAGCTTCAGCTCGCGCAGCACCTCGTCGATGCGGGCGTCGCGCTCCTGCGCCGTGGTGTCGGCGGGGAAGCGCAGCTTGGCCGCGTACTTCAGGGCCTTCTTCACGGTCAGCTCGCGGTGCAGGATGTCGTCCTGCGGCACCAGGCCGATGCGCTGGCGCAGCTCGGCGAACTGCTTGTACAGGTTCCGGTTGTCGTACAGCACCTCGCCCTGGTCGGCGGGCCGGTAGCCGGTGAGCGCCTTGAGCAGGGTGGACTTGCCGGAGCCGGACGGGCCGATCACGGCGATCAGCGACTTCTCGGGGACGCCGAAGGAGACGTCCTTGAGGATCTGCTTGCCGCCGTCGACCGTGACGGTCAGGTGCCGGGCCGAGAAGGAGACCTCGCCGGTGTCGACGAACTCCTCCAGCCGGTCGCCGACGATCCGGAAGGTGGAGTGGCCGACGCCGACGATGTCGGCCGGCCCCAGCTGTACCAAGCCGCCCTTCGGGATCGGCTGGCCGTTGACGTAGGTGCCGTTGTGCGAGCCGAGGTCGCGGATCTCGAAGCGGCCGTCGGGCGTGGCGTGGAACTCGGCGTGGTGGCGGGAGACCTGGAGGTCGGAGACGACCAGGTCGTTCTCCAGGGCACGGCCGATGCGCATCACGCGGCCGAGCGCGAACTGGTGGAACGTGGTCGGGCTGCGGTCGCCGTAGACCGGCGGCGCCCCCGCGCCACCACCGGGTGCCATCCGCGCGTACTGCTCGGCGGGCCCGGCCTGCTGCCAGCCCGCGTGCGGGGCCTGCTGGGGAGCCGGGGCCTGCTGGTGGGCCGGGGCCTGGTGGGGTACGGCCTGGTGGGGTACGGCCTGGTGGTGAGCCGGCGCCTGGTGGGCGGGGGCCTGCTGGGGCACGCCCTGCTGGACCCAGTCGGGGGCGGCGGGGCTCTGCGGCGCGTACGGTGCCGCCGACTGCGCCTGCGGCTGCGGCTCCTGGGCCGGGGCTCCGACCGGTACGGCGGTCGCCGGGAAGTCCACCCGCGGGCCGTCGGTCGCGTTGCCGAGGTGCAGCGCCGCGCCGGGGGCTATCTCCGTGTACTGGACGCGCCGGCCCTGCACATACGTGCCGTTGGTGCTGCCGTGGTCCTCGACGACCCAGCTCTGGCCGTTGAAGCTGACCGTGGCGTGCCGCCAGGAGACCCTGGCGTCGTCGAAGACGATGTCACCCTGCGGATCACGGCCGAGGGTGTAAGGCCTGGACGGGTCGAGCGTCCAGGTCCGTCCGTTTGATTCCAGTACGAGTTCCGGCACTCCATGCCCCACTGATTTGTCCCCCGAATCACCCCCGTCGCGGGGAGTCTAGGGATGTCGAACATCGTGGGGAACTATTCCAGGCGCGGCCCCCTGACCGAAACCCGGGCCTTGCCAAGGGGCCCCGGACGCGGTCCACTTCGCCCTGGTGACGGGGGTGAAACCGGTCCGGACGGTGGCAATCGCCGCGAGGGGGACACGCGGGACCGCCGGTGTCGCGGAGAGGCTGATCGCGAGCCCGCGATCAGCGGGGCTGCCACGGGCCGGCCCGGCGGGTTCACCGAAGGCCGATCCGGCGGATTCGCCGAAGCTCGATACGGCGGGTTCGCCGAAGGATGCCGGGATCCGCGTGGCCGTCGAGATCACGCCACCGTGCGCGGTCCGGCCGGCGCCGTGCTGCGGTCGTGGTTCTTTCCGCGCTCTTGCGTAGGGCGGGAGGGGCCGCCGCGGTGCGGACGGGCCGTGGATCGCCGTTTGCCGGTCGGCGTGGCACGCTCGGGGTGGGGGCGAGGCGGTGCCCGGGTCCGTGCGCCGTGCCGGCCGGCCGGTTGCAAGGTTCCCGACACCGGGGCGTCGGTCATTGTTCCGTGTCCGTCAGGCGGACCTCGGCGGCGGAAGGCACTGGGTGCCGGATACGGTGGTGACACCATGAGCGCTTCGCAGACCTCCGCTTCGCAGACCTCCGAGGTCCCCACCCTCCTTGTCAAGATCTTCGGCAAGGACCAGCCGGGCATCACGGCGGGTCTCTTCGACACCCTCGCCGCCTACCTCGTCGACGTCGTCGACATCGAGCAGGTCGTCACCCGGGGCCGGCTGGTGCTGTGCGTCCTGGTGACCCAGCCGCCGGCCGGTCTGGAGGGCGACCTGCGGGCCACCGTGCACAGCTGGGCCGAGTCGATGAAGATGCAGGCCGAGATCATCTCCGGGCACGGCGACAACCGTCCGCGCGGCCTCGGGCGCTCCCTGGTGACCGTGCTGGGCCACCCGCTCACCGCCGAGTCGACGGCCGCGATCGCCGCCCGGATCGCGAAGGCCGGCGGCAACATCGACCGTATCTTCCGGCTCGCCAAGTACCCGGTGACCGCCGTGGAGTTCGCCGTCTCAGGCGTGGAGACCGGGCCGCTGCGCACGGCCCTGGCCTCCGACGCCGCGGCACTGGGTGTCGACATCGCCGTGGTCTCGGCGGGTCTGCACCGGCGCGCCCAGCGGCTGGTGGTCATGGACGTGGACTCGACCCTGATCCAGGACGAGGTCATCGAGCTGTTCGCCGCGCACGCCGGCTGCGAGGACGAGGTCGCCGAGGTGACGGCCGCGGCGATGCGCGGGGAGCTGGACTTCGAGCAGTCGCTGCACGCGCGCGTGGCGCTGCTGAAGGGGCTGGACGCCTCGGTGGTGGAGAAGGTGCGCGAGCAGGTCCGGCTGACGCCGGGGGCGCGCACCCTGATCCGCACGCTGAAGCGGCTCGGCTACCAGGTGGGGGTCGTCTCCGGCGGCTTCACGCAGGTCACCGACGATCTCAGGGAGCGGCTGGGTCTGGACTTCGCGCAGGCCAACACGCTGGAGATCGTCGACGGCAAGCTGACCGGCCGGGTCGTCGGCGAGATCGTGGACCGGGCGGGCAAGGCGCGGCTGCTGCGCCGGTTCGCCGCGGAGGCCGGGGTGCCGCTG
Source organism: Streptomyces sp. WELS2 (assembly GCF_013870595.1). Lineage (GTDB taxonomy): Bacteria > Actinomycetota > Actinomycetes > Streptomycetales > Streptomycetaceae > Streptomyces. The sequence goes on from NZ_JACBWZ010000242.1 coordinate 7,687, forward strand.
GCGCAGACGGTGGCGATCGGTGACGGCGCCAACGACCTGGACATGCTGAACGCGGCGGGACTGGGCGTGGCCTTCAATGCCAAGCCGGTGGTGCGGGAGGCGGCGCACACGGCGGTGAACTTCCCCTTCCTGGACACGGTCCTCTACCTCCTCGGCATCACCCGGGAAGAGGTCGAGGCGGCGGACACGCACGACGAGGGCTGAAGCGAGCCTGACCGGGCCGGGCGGTGCCGGGCTGCCGGCCGGGCAGTTCCGGTCTCGGGCCTTCACCGGCGATC
>NZ_JACBWZ010000243.1 GCF_013870595.1 Streptomyces sp. WELS2
CAGGGCCGCCGTCGGGCTGACCCCCTCGCAGCGTGCCGAACTGATCCGGCACGCCGACGCGGGCCGGTCCGCCACCGCCCGCCGACTGGGCCTGGGAGACCAGGAGAAGCTGGTCGTCAAGGACGTCGTCAAGGACGCCGACGGCACCCTGCACACCCGCTACGAGCGCACCTACGCGGGCCTGCCGGTGCTCGGCGGCGACCTGGTCGTGGCCACCGACTCCGCGGGCAAGACCATGGAGGTGGTGCGGGCCACCAACGCCACGCTGAAGGTCGCCGGGCTGACCCCCACGGTGTCGAGGACGGCCGTCGAGCGGCAGGCCGTGGGACGGGCGAAGGCGCTCGGCGGGACCAAGCCGGCGGCGGACAGCGTCCGCAAGGTGATCTGGGCCGCGACCGGCAAGCCGGTGCTGGCGTACGAGACGGTGGTCGGCGGGCTCCAGGAGGACGGCACGCCCAACGAGCTGCACGTCATCAGCGACGCGGCCACCGGCAAGAAGCTGTACGAGTACCAGGGCGTCAAGACCGGCGTCGGCAACACCCAGTACAGCGGGCAGGTCGCGCTGACCACGACCCAGTCGGGTTCGACGTACACCCTCACCGACGGGGCGCGCGGCGGCCACAAGACGTACAACCTCAACCGCGGCACCTCCGGCACCGGCACGCTGTTCTCGCAGTCCTCGGACACCTGGGGCAACGGCACCAGCTCCAACGCGGCCACCGCGGGCGCGGACGCCCACTACGGCGCCCAGCTCACCTGGGACTTCTACAAGGACACCTTCGGCCGTACCGGCATCAAGAACAACGGCGTCGGCGCCTACTCCCGCGTGCACTACGGCAACGCGTACGTCAACGCGTTCTGGACCGACAGCTGCTTCTGCATGACCTACGGCGACGGCTCCGGCAACACCAAGCCGCTGACGTCGATCGACGTCGCCGGCCACGAGATGAGCCACGGTGTCACCTCGGCCACCGCGAACCTCAACTACAGCGGCGAGTCCGGCGGTCTGAACGAGGCGACCAGCGACATCATGGCCGCGGGCGTGGAGTTCTACGCGAACAACTCCACCGACGCCGGGGACTACCTGGTCGGCGAGAAGATCGACATCAACGGCAACGGCACCCCGCTGCGCTACATGGACAAGCCCAGCAAGGACGGCGCGTCCAAGGACAACTGGTACTCGGGCATCGGCGGCGTGGACGTGCACTACTCGTCCGGCCCGGCGAACCACTTCTTCTACCTGCTGAGCGAGGGCAGCGGCGCCAAGGTCGTCAACGGCGTCAGCTACAACTCGCCCACCGCGGACGGCCTTCCGGTCACCGGCATCGGCCGGGACAAGGCGCTGCAGATCTGGTACCGGGCGCTGAGCACCAAGTGGACGTCCACCACCAACTACGCGGGCGCCCGCACCGGCACCCTCGCGGCGGCCGGCGAGCTGTACGGAACCACCAGCGCCGAGTACAAGGCGGTGCAGGACGCCTGGGCGGGCGTCGGGGTCGGGGCCCGCTCCGGCGGCGGTGGCGGGGGCGGCGGCACGTCGTACGAGAGCAGCACGCCGGTGTCCATCCCGGACAACGGGCCGGCCGTCACCTCGGACATCACCGTCTCCGGCCGGACCGGGAACGCGCCGGGCAACCTCCAGGTGAGCGTGGACATCGCGCACACCTGGCGGGGCGACCTGGTGATCGACCTCGTCGGCCCGTCGGGCACCGCCTACCGGCTGAAGGACTACAGCGCCTCGGACTCGGGGGACGGCGTCAACGAGACCTACACGGTCAACGCGGCGGCGGAACCGGCCAACGGGACCTGGAAGCTGCGGGTACAGGATCAAGCCACCTACGACACGGGAACGATCAACGGCTGGAAGCTGACCTTCCCGTAAACCACAAGGCGTTAAGCCCGAGTTGACGGCGTTGCCCGGGGGTCCGACCCCCTCGGGCGGCGCCCGTTAACACCCTCGCAATGTTCAACAGTTGGTCGATTTTCGGCCAACATCACTTCAGGGTCCTGACATGTACGCGCCCTTGATGTCACTCTCTCTCCACCCGCCGCAGCAGCACAGCAACTTCACAACGCCACACACGCCGACCAGTGACCCCACGCTGACCGGTCTCCCCCACGAGAAGGAGCTTTCGTGAGCCCCCTCTACGCGCGTCACAAGCGCACCACCCTGGCCATCGCCACCGCTGTCGCCGCCGGAGCCCTGCTCTCCACCGGTCTGACCACCAGTGCGAGCGCGCAGACCCCGACCGGAGCCGCCGCCGCCAAGCCCCTGGCCGCCGCCCCGACCGCGCTGTCCGCCGCGGCCCGCACCTCCCTGGTCCGGCAGGCCCAGTCCGGCGCCGCCGAGACGGCCCGGCACATAGGCCTCGGCGCCCAGGAGAAGCTGGTCGCCAAGGACGTCGTCAAGGACGCCGACGGCACCCTGCACACCCGCTACGAGCGCACCTACGCGGGCCTGCCGGTGCTCGGCGGCGACCTGATCGTCCACACGGCCAAGTCCGGCAAGACCGAGGGCGTCACCAAGGCCAACCCCGCGGCCCTGAAGCCGGCCTCGCTCACGCCGCGGATCACCGCCGCCAAGGCCGAGCAGCAGGCGGTGTCCACCGCCAAGTCGCTCGGCTCCGCCAAGACCGCCGCGGACGGCGCCCGCAAGGTCATCTGGGCCGGCTCCGGCAAGCCCGTCCTCGCCTACGAGACGGTCGTCGGCGGCTTCCAGGACGACGGCACCCCGAACCAGCTGCACGTCATCACCGACGCGGCCACCGGCAAGAAGCTCTTCGAGTACCAGGGCATCGAGAACGCGACCGGAAAGACGCTGTACTCCGGCACGGTCACCCTCAACTCCGTGCAGTCGGGCTCGACCTACCAGCTCACCGACAGCGCGCGGGGCAACCACAAGACGTACAACCTGGCCCGCAAGACGTCCGGTACCGGCACCCTGGTGGCCAACTCGACCAACGTCTTCGGCACCGGCACCGCCTCCACCTCCTCCTCGGACCAGACCGCGGCCGCCGACGCCGCCTACGGCGCGGCGGTGACCTGGGACTTCTACAAGAGCACCTTCGGCCGCAACGGCATCAAGAACGACGGTGTCGGCGCCTACTCCCGCGTGCACTACGGCAACGCGTACGTCAACGCGTTCTGGGACGACAGCTGCTTCTGCATGACCTACGGCGACGGCTCCGCCAACGCCGACCCGCTGACCTCCCTGGACGTGGCCGGCCACGAGATGAGCCACGGCGTCACCTCCAACACCGCGGGCCTCAACTACTCCGGTGAGTCCGGCGGCCTGAACGAGGCCACCAGCGACATCTTCGGCACCGGCGTGGAGTTCTTCGCCAACAACGCGTCCGACCCCGGTGACTACCTCATCGGCGAGAAGATCGACATCAACGGCGACGGCACCCCGCTGCGCTACATGGACAAGCCCAGCAAGGACGGCGGCTCGGCCGACTACTGGTCCTCCACGGTCGGCAACAAGGACGTCCACTACTCGTCCGGCGTCGCGAACCACTTCTTCTACCTCCTCTCGGAGGGCAGCGGTTCGAAGACGATCAACGGCGTCACCTACAACTCGCCGACGTACAACGGCTCCACCGTCACCGGCATCGGCCGCGCCAAGGCGCTGCAGATCTGGTACAAGGCGCTGACCACGTACATGACGTCGACGACCAACTACAAGGCCGCCCGCACGGCGACCCTGAACGCGGCGTCCGCGCTGTACGGCTCCACCAGCACCGAGTACAAGGCGGTCGCGGCGGCCTGGTCCGCCGTCAACGTCAACTAGCACCTGCCGGACCGGCACGACAGGGCGGCACCCGGGACCAGCGCGTCCCGGGTGCCGCCCTACCCTTGTGACCCATGTCCTCGGCGACCTTCACCTACGAGCCGGTCGGTGCGACCCGCGACGATCCGGCCTTCTGCCCGCCCGGCTACCGCCCCCTGCTCGTGCGCACCCGCCTCGGCGAGGGTCACGCGGTGTTCCTGCGAGCCGCCGAGGCGGTCCTCACCTGGGAGATGCACCGCGCGCTGGGCGTCGGCATCGACGCCACCGCCGACCGCGCGGCCCCCGGCGTCGACGTCACGGTCACCCTGGCCGGCGTCGTCAAGGCACCCTGCCGCATCATATGGACCGCGCAGGAGACCCGCCGCGCCGGCTGGGCCTACGGCACCCTCGAAGGCCACCCCGAGTGCGGCGAGGAGGCCTTCGTCGTCGACCGCACCGGCGACGGCACGGTCTGGCTCACGGTGTCCGCCTTCAGCAAACCGGCCAAGTGGTACGCGAAAGCCGGCGGCCCGGCCACCAGAGGCCTCCAGCACGCCTACGCCCGCCGCTGCGGAACGGTCCTCAAACGCCTGTGCGAGGACCAGCCGCAACCGTGATCCGGGGGCCGGGAGCGCGAGTCGAGGGGGCGCCGGTTCCGTGGCCGCGCGCCCCCGTCCCACCTCACCGCAACACCATCCCCACCCCCTCCACCACCTCCTCCGACGGGACCGTCACCAGGCCCGTTTCCGCGGGGGAGGCCAGCAGGGGATGGGTGGGGAGGATGCGGATCGTGTAGCCGTAGGGGCCGGTGCGGTCCAGGGACAGGGGGCCCTCGTAGAGGACGCGGCCCTCCAGGTCGGCGGTGCCGGCCGGCTTCAGCGGGACAACCGTGGCGTCCGTGATGCGGTCCTGTTCGTCCACCCGGCCCGACACCGCCTGGACCTCCACGTCGTCGGGGGTCAGCTCACCGAGGGCCACCCGGACCCGCAGGCCCACCGTCGTGCCCAGTTCCGCCGTGGGCGTCGTCGCCGTCGCCTCCACGTGGTCCACGCTCACCCCGGGCCAGGCCGCGCGCACCCGCGCCTTCCAGCCGGCCAGGTCCCGTGCGGTGTCCGGGCTCAGCGCGCGGTGGGCGCGGGCGGCGGGGGCGTACAGGCGGTCCACGTACTCGCGGACCATGCGGCCGGCCAGCACCTTGGGGCCGAGCAGGGAGAGGGTCCGGCGGACCATCTGGATCCAGCGGTCGGGCAGGCCCGCGCGCCCGCGTTCGTAGAAGCGGGGCGCGATCCGCTGCTCCAGCAGGTCGTACAGGGCCGCCGCCTCGATGTCGTCCCGCCGGTCGGGGTCGGTCCCGGCGCCGTCCGCCGTCGGGATGGCCCAGCCGAAGTCCGGCTGGAACCACTCGTCCCACCAGCCGTCCAGCACCGAGAGGTTCAGGCAGCCGTTCAGGGCTGCCTTCATGCCCGACGTACCGCACGCCTCCAGCGGCCGCAGCGGGTTGTTCAGCCAGACGTCGCAGCCGGGGTAGAGCCGCTGCGCCATCGCCATGCCGTAGTCGGGGAGGAAGACGATGCGGTGGCGCACCCGCGGGTCGTCGGTGAACCGGACCAGCTCCTGCACCAGCCGCTTGCCGCCGTCGTCCGCCGGGTGCGCCTTGCCCGCGACCACGATCTGCACCGGACGGTCGGGGTGCAGGAGCAGCTCGGTGAGGCGGTCGCGGTCCCGGAGCATCAGCGTCAGCCGCTTGTACGACGGGACCCGGCGCGCGAAGCCGATCGTGAGCACGTCCGGGTCCAGGACGCCGTCGATCCAGCCCAACTCCGCGTCTCCGGCGCCGCGTTGCCGCCACGACGCGCGCAGTCGCTCCCGTACCTCCAGCACCAGCCGTTCCCGCAGGACGCGGCGCAGCTCCCAGATGTCCTGGTCGGGGATGTCCGCGACCGAGTCCCAGCGCTCGGAGCCGCCGACGCTCAGCGCGTCCTCGGCCCGCTGGGCGCCGACCTGCCGGGTGGCCAGCCGCAGCACCTCCGGCGCCACCCAGGTCGGGGCGTGCACCCCGTTGGTCACCGAGGTGATCGGCACCTCCTCGGCGTCGAATCCCGGCCACAGGCCCGCGAACATCTCCCGGCTGACCCGGCCGTGCAGCAGCGACACCCCGTTGGCGCGCTTGGCCAGCCGCAGTCCCATCACCGCCATGTTGAACAGGTTCGGCTCGCCCTCCGGGTACGTCTCGCGGCCCAGCTCCAGCACCCGGCGCACGTCGATGCCGGGCAGTTCGGCGTCGGGGCCGAAGTGCCGGCCGACCAGGTCCCGGTCGAAGCGGTCGATGCCGGCCGGGACCGGGGTGTGCGTGGTGAACACGGTGCCGGCCCGCACCGCCTCCAGCGCCGCGTCGAAGTCCAGTCCGTCCGCGCAGAGTTCGGCGATCCGCTCCAGGCCGAGGAACCCGGCGTGCCCCTCGTTGGTGTGGAACACCTCCGGCACCGGGTGCCCGGTGAGCCGGCAGTAGGTCCGCACCGCCCGCACCCCTCCTATCCCGAGCAGCATCTCCTGGAGCAGCCGGTGTTCGCTGCCGCCGCCGTAGAGCCGGTCGGTGACGCCGCGTTCGCCGAGGTCGTTCTCCTCCACGTCCGAGTCGAGCAGCAGCAGCGGCACCCGGCCGACCTGGGCCAGCCAGATCCGGGCGCGCAGCTCCTTGCCGCCGGGCAGGGCGAGACGGACGTGCGCGGGGGTGGTGTCGGGCTCCTTCAGCTGGGTGAGCGGCAGTTCGTGGGGGTCGAGCACCGGGTAGTGCTCCTGCTGCCAGCCGTCCCGGGAGAGGGTCTGGCGGAAGTAGCCGTGCCGGTAGAGGAGTCCGACGCCGATCAGCGGGACGCCGAGATCGCTGGCCGCCTTCAGGTGGTCGCCGGCCAGGATGCCGAGGCCGCCGGAGTACTGCGGGAGGGCGGCCGTGATGCCGAACTCCGGGGAGAAGTAGGCGATGGCGGCGGGCAGGCCGTCCGCCTGGGTCTGGTACCAGCGTTCACCGGTCAGATAGTCGTCGAGGTCGTCGGCGACGGCGGTCAGGCGGCGTAGGAACCGCCGGTCGCCGGCCAGTTCGGCCAGCCGGGCCGGGCGGACCCGGCCCAGCAGCCGCACCGGGTCGCCCCCGGCCGCGGCCCACGCCTCGGGGTCGACGGACTGGAACAGATCGCGCGTCTCCGCATGCCAGGACCAGCGCAGATTGCGCGCCAGGTCGCTCAGCGGCCGGAGCGGCTCGGGGAGAACGGGACGGACGGTGAACCGACGGATCGCCTTCACATTCCACCTCGGGACGCGTCGCGGGGTGAGCCGCACGGAGCCGTGCGTCTCGTCGTCTCCATCGACGGTAGTGGTTACCGCGCGGTCGGTGGGGACGTACCGGCCGGGGGTGTCGGTGCGTCAGCCGCCGTTCCCCGGGCACCTGGAAAAAAGGGGGAACGGTCTTGTGCGCGGCCGTACGCATGAGTAGTTAACACAGTGCCGGATTGCCCACCCGAACCCGGAGGGAAGGCTCTTCGGTATCCACCCCACAGGCGTACCACCGCACACCGCAGGACCCACTCCCCACGTCCATCCGCCCATACCCACGTTGCAGCGGACAGGAGCGGTCATGCCCGCCAGGCACCACTCGTCACCACACACGACAAGCAGCAAGGCCAAGGCAGCAGGAAGGAAGCCGACGGGCGGGAAGGGGGGGACGCCTGCCCACACGCCCGCCCCGGCGGCCACGGAACGGCCCGTCACCGCGGCCGCGGAACGGTCCGTCACCGCGCAGCCGCCCGTCACCGCCCTGGGCCGGATCCCCATCCTCGACGTACGCCCGGTGGTCCAGCACGGCCGCAGGCCCGCCAAGGCCGTGACCGGGGAGTCCTTCGAGGTCACCGCGACCGTGTTCCGGGAGGGCCACGACGCCGTCGCGGCGAACGTCGTGCTGCGGGACCCGGCGGGCCGGCCCGGGCCCTGGACGCCGATGCGGGAACTCGCCCCGGGCACCGACCGCTGGGGTGCCACGGTCACGGCGGGCGAACCGGGCCGCTGGACCTACACGGTGGAGGCGTGGTCGGACCCGCTCGCCACCTGGCGCGCGCACGCCCGGATCAAGATCCCGGCCGGGATCGACACCGGACTGGTCCTGGCGGAGGGCGC
>NZ_JACBWZ010000244.1 GCF_013870595.1 Streptomyces sp. WELS2
TCGGCCGAGCCGCTTCCGTCCGTCGGCCGAGCCGCTCCCGCCCCGGCCCGTCCGCCCTGTCGGCCGGTGCCCGGCGCGGTGGCTACGCGTCGATGCGGGACCGGTCCAGCGTGGCCGCCGAGCTGGAGATGAACTCCTTGCGGGGTGCCACGTCGTTGCCCATCAGCAGGTCGAAGACCTGTTCGGCGGCCTCCAGGTCGGAGAGGTTGATGCGGCGCAGGGTGCGGTGGCGCGGGTCCATCGTGGTCTCCGCCAGCTGGTCGGCGTCCATCTCGCCGAGGCCCTTGTAGCGCTGGATGGAGTCCTTGTACCGGATGCCCTTGCTCTGGAACTCCATGAGCTTGTCGCGCAGCTCGCGGTCGGAGTACGTGTAGACGTACTTCTCCTGGCCCTTCTTCGGCTGGATCAGCTCGATGCGGTGCAGCGGCGGCACGGCGGCGAAGACCCGGCCCGCCTCGACCATGGGCCGCATATAACGCTGGAACAGCGTGAGCAGCAGGCAGCGGATGTGCGAGCCGTCCACGTCGGCGTCGGTCATCATGATGATCTTGCCGTACCGGGCCTGGTCGATGTCGAAGGTGCGGCCGGAGCCCGCTCCTATGACCTGGATGATCGCCCCGCACTCGGCGTTCTTGAGCATGTCGGTGACCGACGACCGCTGCACGTTCAGGATCTTGCCCCGGATCGGCAGCAGGGCCTGGAACTCGGAGTTCCGCGCCAGCTTGGCCGTGCCGAGCGCGGAGTCGCCCTCGACGATGAACAGCTCACTGCGGTCGACGTCGTCGCTGCGGCAGTCGGCGAGCTTGGCCGGCAGGGAGGAGGACTCCAGCGCGGTCTTCCGGCGCTGGGCGTCCTTGTGCTGGCGGGCCGCGACGCGCGTGCGGGCCGCGGCGACCACCTTCTCCATGACGACCCGGGCCTGGGCGGCGGCGTCACGCTTGGTGGCCGTCAGGAACGCCTTCAGCTCGCTGCCGACCACGTTGTTCACGATGCGGCGGGCCGCCGAGGTACCGAGGACCTCCTTGGTCTGCCCCTCGAACTGCGGCTCGGCCAGGCGGACCGTCACGACGGCGGTGAGGCCCTCGAGGGCGTCGTCCTTGACGATGTTGTCCTCGGCCACGCGCAGCAGCTTCTTGGCGCGCAGCACGTCGTTCAGCGTCTGGGTGAGGGCCTGTTCGAAACCGGCGACGTGAGTGCCGCCCTTGGGAGTGGCGATGATGTTGACGAACGACCTGACCGTCGTGTCGTAGCCGGTCCCCCAGCGCAGCGCGATGTCGACGCCCAGTTCGCGAGTGACCTCGGTCGGGGTCATCTGGCCGTGTTCGTCCAGGACCGGGACGGTCTCCTTGAAGGTGCCCTTGCCCGAGAAGCGGAGGACGTCGCAGATCGCCTTGTCGTTCGCCAGGTACTCGCAGAACTCGCTGATGCCGCCGTCGAAGCGGAAGGACTCCTCGCCCTTGCTGCCGCCCTCGCCGAGGCCGAACTCGTCGCGGACGACGATGGTCAGGCCGGGGACCAGGAACGCGGTCTGTCGGGCACGCTGGTGCAGGGTCTCCAGGGAGAGCTTGGCGTCCTTGAGGAAGATCTGGCGGTCGGCCCAGTAGCGCACGCGCGTGCCGGTGCGCGTCTTGGGGATCTTCTTGGTCTTGCGCAGGCCGCTCTTGGCCTCGAACTTCGCTTCGGCACCGTCGGCCGCGAAGGCACCGGGCACGCCCCGCCGGAAGCTGATGGCGTGCGTGTGGCCACCGCGGTCCACCTCGACGTCGAGCCGGGCGGAGAGCGCGTTGACCACGGAGGCGCCGACACCGTGCAGACCGCCGGAGGCCGCGTAGGAACCGCCGCCGAACTTGCCGCCCGCGTGCAGCTTGGTCATGACGACCTCGACGCCGGACAGGCCGGTCCTCGGCTCCACGTCCACGGGGATGCCGCGGCCGTTGTCCCGCACCTCCACGGATCCGTCGTCGTGCAGGATCACCTCGATGCGGTCGCACACGCCCGCGAGGGCCTCGTCCACCGAGTTGTCGATGATCTCCCACAGGCAGTGCATGAGACCGCGGCTGTCGGTGGAGCCGATGTACATGCCGGGGCGCTTGCGCACGGCCTCCAGGCCCTCGAGGACGAGCAGGTGCCGCGCGGTGTAGTTGGAACCGTCGCGGTCTGCTCCTGCCAGCAGCGCTGTGGACGGCACGGACGTCTCGGCGGTCACGCGGTTCGCTCCTCGCTGAATTTCAGATGGCCCCCTTCTGGGTAAGGGGGCGGCTTCGGTCGCCGCTCAGAGGGTACCGAGCCCTGGTAGAGCCGGTGTAACGCCACCCTCGTCGGCACCTCACACTAGTCCAGCCTCGCATACTTGTTCGATCCCTCGATGGAGTGAAGCACATATCACGTTCCCTTTGGGGCATGAACCATTTAGGCTCCGGGCACGTCCTCATGAACAACCGGCAACCCAGCCGGGAGGACGAGACCGCAAGAGAGCGCGAACCCGTACGCATACAAGACACGCAATACGGCACATTCGCCGCCAACGGGCAGCAGACAACCGTCCCCGGAAAAAAATTTCGCTGAAAGGCCACGAGCGGGAACGTTTTCGGGCTGGTTGGATGTTGACCCTGGTACGACAGCTCGTCGAGCTAGAGAAGAGGCGACGTGACTACTGTTCTGACCCCCGCGAGCCCGCTGACGGCCGCCGATCGCTGCGACCGCTGCGGCGCCCAGGCATACCTGCGCGTCGTCCTGCTCAGCGGCGGAGAACTGCTCTTCTGCGCCCACCACGGTCGCAAGTTCGAGCCGGAACTCAAGAAGATCGCCGCTGAGATACAGGACGAGACCGAGCGACTGACGTCCGTTCAGGGCACCGCTTCCGAAGAAGAGCGCTGAATCTCGCACACACGACGAGCCAGCCCCGGCACAGGCCGGTGATCGGGCGGCCACTCCCCACCAGGAGCGGCCGCCCGTGCTCATACCCGCTCAAACACGCCAGGAGCCGCCGAGGGACCGCTTCCGGGCCCCTGTGGCCGGCTCCAGCGCTCGTACGACCTCGGAGACGCGCGTGTAGACGCCGGGGTGGTCCGGGCGCCCACAGCCGCTCCCCCACGACACCAGGCCGATCAGCCGTCCCGCGGCCACCAGCGGGCCTCCGCTGTCCCCCTGGCAGCCGTCCGGCCCTCCGGCGACCTCCCCGGCGCAGAGCATGGTGGCGGCCCGGTAGCCGCCCTCCGGCCCGCCCGGGTACGCCTTGGCGCACACGTCGTCGGAGAGCACTCGTACGTGAGCGGCCCGCAGCCGGCGCGCATAGGCTCCTTCGCCGGTCGTGTCGCCCCATCCGGACACCAGTGCCTCGGTACCGGGCCGGTAGGCCGCATCGCCCGCGGGCGCCATGGTGATGACCGCGCTCTGCGGCAGCGGCCGGGCGAGCACGAGGACCGCGAAGTCCCCGGAGTTGGTCGCGAGGTCGAACCGGGGGTTGCGCCGGATCTCCCGTACCGCGATCTCCTCGCCCTCCGTCGACAGCAGGTCGGTGCGGCCCGCGATGACCTTGAGGTCGCGCACCCGCTGCGGTGGCACCCCGAGGGCTTCCTCGCTCAGGCAGTGGGCCGCTGTGAGCACCGTGGTCCGCCCGATGGCCACGGCGCCGCAAAACTGTCCCGCCCGCGCTCCGCCGAACAGGTCACGGCTGGCCAGTGCGACCGTCCACGGGACCTGGGAGACATCTATCGGGAAGCCTCCCACGACCACCCCGCCGGCGGCCGCGGGAGCCGCGCCCACCAGCGGCATCACGGCCATGGCGGCCGCCGCTGCCAGCGGCCGGACCAGTGCCCGGGCAAGGGAACGGCGCATGCGGTACTCCTCACTCGCAGGAATTCCTGGGGGACCCAGAGTGATCCATCGAGCGGCATCGCGCAGCACGAAGGCCCGGCTCCCCGAGGGGAACCGGGCCTTCACCGACCTGGCGGAGCCGAGGCGGCCTAGTCCAGGTAGTCGCGCAGCACCTGGGAACGCGACGGGTGGCGCAGCTTCGACATGGTCTTGGACTCGATCTGACGGATGCGCTCACGCGTCACGCCGTAGACCTTGCCGATCTCGTCGAGGGTCTTCGGCTGGCCGTCGGTGAGACCGAAGCGCATGGAGACGACGCCGGCCTCGCGCTCGGACAGGGTGTCGAGCACGGAGTGCAGCTGCTCCTGCAGGAGGGTGAAGCTGACCGCGTCGGCGGGCACGACGGCCTCGGAGTCCTCGATGAGGTCACCGAACTCGCTGTCGCCGTCCTCGCCCAGCGGGGTGTGCAGCGAGATGGGCTCACGGCCGTACTTCTGGACCTCGATGACCTTCTCCGGGGTCATGTCGAGTTCCTTGGCCAGCTCCTCCGGGGTGGGCTCGCGGCCCAGGTCCTGGAGCATCTGGCGCTGCACGCGCGCGAGCTTGTTGATGACCTCGACCATGTGCACCGGGATACGGATGGTGCGGGCCTGGTCGGCCATGGCGCGGGTGATCGCCTGACGGATCCACCAGGTGGCGTACGTGGAGAACTTGTAGCCCTTGGTGTAGTCGAACTTCTCGACCGCGCGGATCAGACCGAGGTTGCCCTCCTGGATGAGGTCCAGGAAGAGCATGCCGCGACCGGTGTAGCGCTTGGCCAGGGAGACCACCAGACGGAGGTTGGCCTCCAGGAGGTGGTTCTTGGCACGGCGGCCGTCCTCGGCGATGATCTCCAGCTCGCGCTTGAGCTTCGGGGCGAGCTTGTCGGAGTTGGCCAGCTTGTCCTCGGCGAAGAGACCCGCCTCGATGCGCTTGGCCAGCTCGACCTCCTGCTCGGCGTTGAGCAGGGGGACCTTGCCGATCTGCTTCAGGTAGTCCTTGACCGGGTCGGCGGTGGCGCCGGCTGCGGCGACCTGCTGCGCGGGCGCGTCGTCCTCGTCCTCGTCGGACAGGACGAAGCCCGCGGCTTCGGTGCCCTCGGGCTCGTCGGCGACCTTGGTGTCCTCGAGGACCTCTTCGTCGAGAAGCTCGACGTCGTCCTTCTTGGCGGTGGTCTTCTTGGCGGCCGTCTTCTTGGCGACGGTCTTCTTGGCGGTCGCCTTCTTGGCGACCGCCTTCTTGGCGACTGCCTTCTTGGCGGTTGCGGCTTCCTCGGCGGAATCGGCTGCGGCCGCGGCGGTGGGCGCCGCGGGGGCGGCCGAGGTGGCGGTGGCCTTCCTGGTGGTCACCGTCTTCGCCGCGACCGTCCTGGTGGCGGTGCGCTTGGCCGGACTCTTCGCTGCGACGCTCTTGCGGGTGCGCTTGGGCTCTGCGGCACTGACCATCAGCGTCACACCCTCTTCCTCAAGGATCTGGTTGAGGCTGCGCAGTACGTTCTTCCACTGAGTGGCCGGGATCTGGTCAGCTTCGAAGGCCCGACGCACATCGTCGCCGGCGATCTGCCCCTCAGCCTTTCCCCGCTCAATGAGCGCCATGACAGAGACGGACTCGGCGATCTCCGGCGGGAGCGTACGGGATGTGCTGGCCGACACGAACAACCTCTCGGAACGTTGGAAAACGGCTTCCGGCACCGTCCACTGCGGACAGGAGCCGACCACCGGCCTGGGGATGGGCCGACGGCGCGGGCGGGGGCCGGGAAGATGCACAGCGCCATGCACGGCGTCCGTATTCCCTCCGCGGCTATCACCTCTTAGGTCATCGCGCTGTCTCCACGAGCGTTACGCCCATTCTGCGTGGCCCGAGTCACACCCCGTAAGTAGTCAAAAGCGGTCAGACGTGTACAGAAGAGATCATCTCTGGTCGTCACCGCGGCCGCCCCCGCGACCAAGGGGCCTGCCACGTGGCCGGACTCCGCCGGACTCCAGAAGGTCCGGCGAGGTCCGGCGGCGGCCGGTACCCGGGCCCGGCGCCGCCGCGAGCACCACCGGGACGTCACACACTGGCGACCGCACCACGTCCCTCGCGGGTCAGTGCTCGCGCGGGGCGGGCACCACGCGCTCCACCTCCGGGTGGACCGTCAGCAGCTGACGCATGGCCGTCTCCGCCGCCGCGCCGTCGCCGGTGCCGAGGGCGTCGACGATCCGCGCGTGCTGGGCGAGGGACGCCTCGTTGGGGCGGTCACAGGCGGTGACCGGGCCGCCGGAGACCTGGAGTGCCGCCGAGACGATGCCGGAGAGGTGCTCCAGCATGCGGTTGCCCGCGATCTGGATCAGCAGCGAGTGGAACTCGGTGTCCGCGCGCGCGTAGGTGAGCGCGTCGCCCTGCGCCATGGCGTGGCTCATGATCTCGACCATGTCGCACAGGCGCTGCTGCACCTCCTCGCGCCCGTGTCCGGCGGCGAGGCGGGCGGCCAGCGGCTCGATCGTCCAGCGCAGCTCGCTGAGCTCCCGGCGCTGGTCGTCGCGCTGCGGCCCGAAGGCCCGCCACTCGATGATGTCCGGGTCGAGGAGGTTCCAGTCGCTGACGGGGCGCACTCGCGTGCCGACGTTCGGGCGGGCGCTGACCAGGCCCTTGGCCTCCAGGACCCGGAGCGACTCGCGGACGACGGTGCGGGAGACCTCGAAGCGCTGGCCGATCTCCTCCGGCACCAGCGGTCGGTCCGCGCCCAGATCGCCGGAGACGATCATCTGTCCGAGCTGCTGGACGAGTTGGCCGTGCAGCCCGCGTCCGCGGCTTGCCGCGGCCCGCCGGCCGACCCGGCCCAGCTCGGGTTCCCCGCCGTCCCAGGCGGGTGCGCCGACGCGGTCGGCCACCGGGCCTTCCGCGTAGGGGTAGCGGTCGAGTTCGCCCGGGCCGGCCAGACCTGAGTCTGTGGAGCGGGCGGCGGTCATCATGGTGTGCGCAAGGGTACTCACGGATCCTTTGTCGGCGCCGCCTCCAACTCCCTTGAGGTCTTTGGTGAAAAGCACACGAAAGGGTGATCGCTCACCCCGTCGCAATTGACGCCTTATCGGAAAGAAATGGGCTTTCTGTGGGGAGTTGTGGGCAAAGCAGGATCGGAAGCGCACGAAGGACGGTCAGCGCAGCCGGGTTCGCAGCGCCGTGAGCAGATACGCGCAGAGGAGACCCGCGAGCGACAACGCCAGTGCGCCGCCCACGGGTTGGGCGAGGACCCGCGCGGCGGCGAGCAGGTACCGCTCCCCTCCGAAGGGCCACTGGAGCAGAAAGACCTCCCGCATGCGCACCGGGAAGTCCGCCGCCACGCGCACGGCCGGTCCCTGGAACGCCTTGTGCACCAGGGGCACGACCAGAACGGGTACGGCGAGGACCGCGGCCAGTCCGGCCGTGGTGGAGCGGAACACGCCGGCCGCCAGCACTCCCGCCCAGGAACAGCCGACGACCAGCCCGAACCAACTCGCGGTCAGGGACAGCCAGTCCGCGGGAACTTCCGTCAGCTCCCGTCCGTAGGCGATGTAGAGCACCTCGGCGTCGCAGCCCAGGGTGAGGAAGGCGAGCAGCCCGGCGGTGGCTCCGGAGACGAGCAGTTTCGCGGTGAGCAGCCCCATCCGGCGGGGGACGGTACCGCGGTCCGCCGCCAGGGCGGGGTGGCGGAACTCGTCCCCGAAGGCCAGCGCGCCGAGCAGTCCCGCCCCGAGCGCCGCGGGCGGCAGCGGCAGTCCCCGCGGCCAGGCGGCGAACAGTCGGGCCTGCGGGGTGTGCCCGATCCTGGCCAGGAGTACGGCGATGAGCGCGGACAGGACGAGTACGGCACCGCAGGTGAGGAAGCCGGTGCCGATGCCGGCGGCACGCCGGATCTCGTAGCGGAGGGGGCGCAGAGGGTTCGGGGCGGGACGGACGGCGATGGGGGGCGGCAGAGGCGACATCCCCTCGGCGACGCGGTCACCGCCGGAACGCCCGGCGTGGTCGTCCCGCTCGTTCCGGACGCCGGGGTTCCTGGCCCCCGGAAGGAGGAGACGAGCCCCCGAGGCGAGCGCGCCGTCGGCCTGTGG
>NZ_JACBWZ010000245.1 GCF_013870595.1 Streptomyces sp. WELS2
GCCGGACTGCCCGTCCGCGTGCGAGGCCGGCTGGAGCGCCGCGGCGGCTTCCGCAGACTCACCGGCGCCGTCGGTGTCGCCGTCGTACCGGTGGACGACGCCGAACGGGACCGGCTGCTGAAGTCCCTCCAGGAGCACCCCGACTTCCCCGAGGACACCGGCGGGGACGCGTAGCCGGGCGCGGACGCAGGGTGACCGTTTCGCGGTCGGTGCCGTCGGGTCGGTACGATCGCCTGTGCGCGCGCTCCTGGTATGGCGCCGCACCCCACCTTCAGTCAGGAGAGACCGGTGTCAGACGTCCGTGTGATCATCCAACGCGATTCCGAGCGGGAAGAACGCGTGGTGACGACGGGCACTACGGCCGCCGACCTCTTCGCGGGCGAGCGCTCGATCATCGCCGCACGCGTGGGCGGCGAGCTGAAGGACCTCACGTACGAACTGTCCGACGGCGACGAGGTCGAGGGCGTCGAGATCTCGTCCGAGGACGGCCTGAACATCCTGCGCCACTCCACCGCGCACGTCATGGCGCAGGCCGTGCAGGAGCTCTTCCCCGAGGCCAAGCTGGGCATCGGCCCGCCCGTCAAGGACGGCTTCTACTACGACTTCGACGTGGACAAGCCGTTCACGCCCGAGGATCTCAAGGCCATCGAGAAGAAGATGCAGGAGATCCAGAAGCGCGGGCAGAAGTTCGCCCGCCGTGTCGTCACCGACGAGGCGGCCCGCGAGGAGCTGGCGGCCGAGCCGTACAAGCTGGAGCTGATCGGCCTCAAGGGCTCGGCCTCGCACGACGACGGCGCGGACGTCGAGGTCGGCGCCGGCGAGCTGACCATCTACGACAACCTGGACGCCAAGACCGGCGAGCTGTGCTGGAAGGACCTGTGCCGCGGTCCGCACCTGCCCTCGACCCGGCTCATCCCGGCGTTCAAGCTGATGCGCAACGCCGCCGCCTACTGGCGCGGCAGCGAGAAGAACCCGATGCTCCAGCGCATCTACGGCACCGCCTGGCCGTCCAAGGACGAGCTGAAGGCGTACCTCGACTTCCTCGCCGAGGCCGAGAAGCGCGACCACCGCAAGCTCGGCACCGAGCTGGACCTCTTCTCGATCCCCGAGCAGATCGGCTCCGGCCTGGCCGTCTTCCACCCCAAGGGCGGCATCGTCCGCCGTGTGATGGAGGACTACTCGCGCCGCCGCCACGAGGAAGAGGGCTACGAGTTCGTCTACACCCCGCACGCCACGAAGGGGAAGCTCTTCGAGACGTCCGGGCACCTGGACTGGTACGCCGAGGGCATGTACCCGCCCATGCAGCTCGACGAGGGCGTGGACTACTACCTCAAGCCCATGAACTGCCCGATGCACAACCTGATCTTCGACGCGCGCGGCCGGTCGTACCGCGAACTGCCGCTGCGCCTGTTCGAGTTCGGGACCGTGTACCGGTACGAGAAGTCGGGCGTGGTGCACGGCCTGACCCGCGCGCGGGGCTTCACGCAGGACGACGCGCACATCTACTGCACCCGTGAGCAGATGTCCGAGGAGCTGGACAAGACGCTCACCTTCGTCCTCGGCCTGCTGCGGGACTACGGCCTGACCGACTTCTACCTGGAGCTGTCGACCAAGGACCCGGAGAAGTTCGTCGGCTCCGACGAGGTGTGGGAGGAGGCGACCGAGACCCTGCGCCAGGTCGCCGAGAAGCAGGGCCTGCCCCTGGTTCCCGACCCGGGCGGCGCCGCCTTCTACGGTCCGAAGATCTCCGTCCAGGCGAAGGACGCCATCGGCCGGACCTGGCAGATGTCGACCATCCAGCTCGACTTCAACCTGCCCGAGCGGTTCAACCTGGAGTACACCGGCCCGGACGGCTCCAAGCAGCGCCCGGTCATGATCCACCGCGCCCTGTTCGGCTCCATCGAGCGGTTCTTCGCCGTCCTGCTGGAGCACTACGCGGGCGCCTTCCCGGCGTGGCTGGCCCCGGTCCAGGCGATCGGCATCCCGATCGGCGACGCGCACGTGGAGTACCTGCGGAAGTTCGCGGCCGCGGCGAAGAAGAAGGGCCTGCGGGTCGAGGTGGACTCCTCCTCGGACCGCATGCAGAAGAAGATCAGGAACGCGCAGAAGCAGAAGGTGCCGTTCATGGTCATCGCCGGCGACGAGGACATGTCCAACGGCTCGGTGTCCTTCCGCTACCGCGACGGCTCCCAGGAGAACGGCATCCCGTTCGACGAGGCCATCGCGAAGATCGAGCAGATCGTGGCGGAGCGGACCCAGGTCTGATCCGTACCGGATCCGCGGCCCCCGGGACAGCCGTCCCGGGGGCCCGCCCATGCGCGGCGGGGCCCCGAGTCCGCCCCGGCCGCACGGCGGGCCGGGGTGACGCCATATGCTGCCTAGCATGACGAGTGAGCCGGAGCAGCAGATCGGAGTGGGGACGCAGGACGCGTTCCAGCGCCTGTGGACGCCCCACCGGATGGCCTACATCCAGGGCGAGAACAAGCCGACCGGTCCGGGGGCCGACGACGGCTGCCCCTTCTGCTCGATCCCGGCCAAGTCGGACGAGGACGGGCTGATCGTGCGGCGCGGTGAGCAGGTGTACGCCGTGCTCAACCTGTACCCGTACAACGGCGGCCATCTGATGACCGTGCCCTACCGGCACGTGGCCGACTACACCGAGCTGACCGGTCCGGAGACCGCCGAGCTGGCGGAGCTGACCAAGCAGGCCATGACGGCCCTGCGCACCGCGTCCGGCGCGCACGGGTTCAACATCGGCATGAACCAGGGCTCGGTCGCGGGCGCCGGCATCGCCGCGCATCTGCACCAGCACATCGTGCCGCGCTGGGGCGGGGACACGAACTTCATGCCGGTGGTGGGCCACACGAAGGTGCTGCCGCAGCTGCTGGCCGACACCCGGAAGATGCTCGCGGAGGCCTGGCCGGCCGCCTAGCCGGACGGAGGGGTGCCCTCCGGGGAGGGCACCCGCTCACGCGTCGTAGAGGTCGGCCTTCCTCGGCGTCGGGTCCTGGACGTTGCCGCTGAGGAACGACGAGCGGGCGCCGAACTTCTCGGTGTCCACGCCGTTCTCCTCCAGCACCTTGATCGCCGCCGAGTGCACCACCCGCAGCACCGGCGTGGCCGCGCGCAGCGCGTCGTCGGCCATGAAACGATGGCGCCACGGCTGGTCGGCCCAGGCGTGCCGCAGACCGAACGGCTCGGGCAGGCCGAGGGAGCCGCCGAGCCAGTTCAGCAGCGGCGGGTACCAGGTGAGCGGGGCGCGGACGGCGAGCCGTACGACCTCGTCGGTGGTGACCAGCGGTAGCTTGATCGTGCGGTTCTCCCAGGGCTTGAGGGACTTGGCGACTTCCTTGGTCGGTGCCTCAGGCTTGCTGGTGAACAGCGGGTTCACCGGCCCCAGCGCGTGCCCGGTGACCTCGATGCGCAGGGTCTGGTGCAGCACGGTCACCGTGATCAGCATGGTGATCACCAGCTGTCCGTCCCACAGGGTCCACTGCACGCCCAGGTAGTGCCGGTCGCCGCTGCCGAACTGCTGCTTGTTGCAGATCTCCTGTATGGCGTGCGGCTTGACCTGGAACGCCTCGACGTCGGCGCCCTCGGGCCGGGACACCGCCGTGGCCTTCTCGCCGATCGGCGTGACGATCCAGTGCCGTATGGAGGGCTTGGGGAAGCCGCCGGTGTGCAGCGGGCCGCGTTCCAGCAGGGACAGCTTGTCGTGGATCGCGCGTATCACGTCCCAGCTGCGGAAGGGGTGGATCTCCCGGCCGGGGTCGGCGGGCACCAGGTCCTCGGCGAGCTGCCAGGCGCCCCAGCGGGTGCCCATGCCGAGTATGCCCTTGGGGCCGGCGTAGAAGACCGAGTTGGACTGCTGCTCCGCGGCCAGCCGGGCCAGGGACTGGCGCAGCTCCTCGGCGGCGGTCTGGTCGGGGCCGCGGGGCACGGCCTCCGGGATCTTGGCGCCGACGCTGGTCCCGGAGAGCAGGCCGTCCCAGCGCGCGCGCAGGTCCTTGGCGGTGCGTTCGCACAGCCGCCTGGCCAGGAACCAGCCGACCACGGGGGCCACGACGGCCGCGCGGGCGTACCACGCCCAGAAGCCGGAGAACGGCATCTTGACCAGGAACAGCGCGGCGAGCAGGCCGAAGCCCAGCAGGAGCACGGTGGCCAGCGTCCCGGCCCGCTTGTCGTCGCGGCGGGCGACGAAGGAGCGCAGCAGGAAGACCAGCAGCCAGCCGAGCATGCCGGGCAGGAAGACCAGGCCGCACACGACGGTGATGACCGTCAGGCGGTTGTCCCGCTCGCGGCGGATGTTGTTGGCGGCCAGGGCGTGTTCGACCACGAACTGCGGTTCGGTGCCGAAGGACTGGATGAGCGGTTTGCGGCCGGGGGCCAGCATCCGGTCCACGAGGGCCCGGGAGAACGCCTCGCCCAGATTGGGCCGGAACATCTTGATCCGGCCGGCCTTGACGGTCGACTCGTGCCACTCGTTGTCGGCCTTCTTGATCTCCTCGATCGGGCTGTCCCGGTACGCCGCGGAGGCCAGCGCGGCGGTCGCCGCCTGTCCCTCGCCGACCGAGACGGGTACCTGGGGCCCGTCCCACTCCGTTCCTATCGACATTCCCGCCCCTATCGCCGCCGGTGCCGTGCCTGCGGCCTTCGGCCTTCCCGACTTCCTTGCTCCGCACACCTGTTGACCGGTCGCCGGGCCGCCGCCGGGACGGCGGCGGCACGACGCCATCAGGTGATCAGCGTATCGGCCGGCACCGACAGCCGTGGGCGGACGGCCGAAGCCGCCCGCCCGTGCGCCGGTCCGGTGCTTCCGTGCTACCCCTCGTCCCCGGCCTGTTCGCGGAGGCGTTCGGCGATCTGCGGCGGCATCGGTTCGTGCCGGGCGTAGGCGCGGTCGAAGCGGGCGGTGCCGTGCGAGAGCGAGCGCAGGTCGACGGCGTACCGGCCGATCTCGAACTCGGGCACCTCGGCGCGGATCAGCGTCCGTCCGGAGCCGGCCTGTTCGGTGCCGAGCAGCCGGCCGCGGCGGCCGGAGAGGTCGCTCATCACGGCGCCCACGTACGCGTCGCCGACGAGCACGGTCACCTCGGCGACCGGCTCCAGCAGATGGATCCGCGCGTCCGCGGCGGCCTCGCGCAGGGCGAGCGCGCCGGCCGTCTGGAAGGCGGCGTCGGAGGAGTCCACCGAGTGGGCCTTGCCGTCCAGCAGCGTGACCCGGATGTCGACCAGGGGGTACCCGGCGGCGACGCCCTTGGCGGCCTGGGCGCGGACGCCCTTCTCGACGGACGGGATGAACTGGCGGGGCACCGCGCCGCCGACCACCTTGTCCACGAACTCGATGCCCGAGCCGCCCGGCAGCGGTTCCACCTCGATCTCGCAGATGGCGTACTGGCCGTGCCCGCCGGACTGCTTGACGTGCCGGCCCCGCCCGGTGGCCTTGGCGGCGAACGTCTCGCGCAGGGAGACCTTGTGCGGGACGACGTCGACCTGGACGCCGTAGCGGCTGCGCAGCCGTTCCAGGGCGACGTCGGCGTGCGCCTCGCCCAGGCACCACAGGACGACCTGGTGGGTGTCCTGGTTCTGTTCCAGGCGCATCGTCGGGTCCTCGGCGACCAGCCGGGCCAGGCCCTGGGAGAGTTTGTCCTCGTCGGCCTTGCTGTGCGCGCGGATGGCGACCGGCAGCAGCGGGTCGGGCATCTGCCAGGGCTCCATCAGGAGCGGGTCGTCCTTGGCGGAGAGGGTGTCGCCGGTCTCGGCGCGGCCCAGCTTGGCCACGCACACCAGGTCCCCGGCGACGGCGTGGGTCACCGGGCGCTGCTGTTTGCCGAAGGGCATGGACAGGGTGCCGACCTTCTCGTCCACGTCGTGGTCCTCGTGGCCGCGGTCGGCGAGGCCGTGCCCGGAGACGTGCACCGGCTGGTCCGGGCGCAGGGTGCCGGAGAAGACGCGGACCAGGGAGAGCCGGCCCACGTAGGGGTCGGAGGAGGTCTTGACGACCTCGGCGACGAGCGGGCCGTCGGGGTCGCAGGGTTTCAGCTCGCGCGGCCTGCCGTCGACCGTGGTGACCTGGGGCATGGGGTGTTCGAAGGGAGTGGGGAAGCCGCGGGTGACCAGTTCCAGCAGTTCCACGGTGCCGAGGCCCTGCCGGGCGCCCTCGGCGGCGGGGGCGGCGGCCAGCACGGGGAAGAAGGAGCCGCGTGCCACGGCCCGCTCCAGGTCCTGGACCAGGGTCTTGTCGTCGACCTGCTCGCCGCCCAGGTAGCGGTCCATGAGGGTCTCGTCCTCGCTCTCGGCGATGATCCCCTCGATGAGCCGGTTGCGGGCCTCCTCGATGCCCGGCAGCCGGTCCTCGCCGGGCTCGGACTCCTTGCGCTCCCCGGACGAGTAGTCGAACAGCTTGCGCGACAGCAGGCCGACCAGCCCGGTGACCGGCGCGTGCCCGTCGGGTCCCTCGGGGCCGCGCAGCGGCAGGTACAGCGGCAGCACGGCGTCGGGGTCGTCGCCGCCGAAGGACTGCGCGCAGATCCGGGTCGTCTCCTCGAAGTCGGCGCGGGCGGCCTCCAGGTGGGTGATCACGATCGCGCGGGGCATGCCGACGGCCGCGCACTCCTCCCACGCCATCCGGGTGGAGCCGTCGACCCCGTCCGAGGCCGAGACGACGAAGAGGGCCGCGTCGGCGGCGCGCAGCCCGGCCCGCAGTTCCCCGGTGAAGTCGGCGTATCCGGGGGTGTCGAGCAGGTTGACCTTGATGCCGTCCCATTCGACCGGTACCAGGGAGAGCTGGACCGAGCGCTGCTGGCGGTGCTCGATGTCGTCGTAGTCGGAGACGGTGCCGCCGTCCTCCACACGGCCCGCCCGGTTGACCGCCCCCGCGGTCAGCGCGAGGGCCTCCACCAGGGTCGTCTTTCCGGAGCCGGTGTGGCCGACCAGCACCACGTTCCGTACGGAGGTGGGCCGGTCGGCCGTGAGAGCCCTGCCGGCGGCTCCGGGGTGGTGTGTCTGTGCCTTGTCGCCCATGATCCTGCCTCCCGTGCACGGTGAGGTCACTGTGGGCGCGGACACGCGGGATCCGCGTGCTCTGGCGGCTCCGGCGACGCCCGCGGTTATTCGAGCTTTCCACTCCCGTCACGTTGCGTCCATACGAAGGACTACGAAGAGTGTGCGCTGATGTCCGTTTCCGTCACTCCGGCCTCGTGGGGCGGCGTGCGCACCGCTTCCGGGCACCGGCCGCGGGTGCCCGCCCGTCGGCCACGCGCGCGCGTGGCTACGATGGGCCAGCCGGCGGCCAGCAGGGGCCGCGGCGTCACCGACCGTCGGGAAGGCCATGCTGAACAAGTACGCGCGTGCATTCTTCACGCGTGTCCTCACACCGTTCGCCGCGTTTCTCATCCGGCGGGGGGTGAGCCCTGACACGGTGACGCTCATCGGCACGGCCGGAGTGGTCGCGGGGGCGCTGGTCTTCTACCCCCGGGGGGAGTTCTTCTGGGGCACGGTCGTGATCACCCTGTTCGTCTTCTCGGACCTGGTCGACGGCAACATGGCCCGCCAGCTGGGCCGCTCCAGCCGCTGGGGCGCCTTCCTGGACTCCACCCTGGACCGGGTCGCCGACGGCGCGATCTTCGGCGGTTTCGCGCTGTGGTACGCGGGCCTCGGTGACGACGACGTGCTGTGCGCGGTGTCGATCTTCTGCCTGGCCAGTGGCCAGGTGGTGTCGTACACCAAGGCGCGCGGCGAGTCGATCGGGCTGCCGGTCGCCGTCAACGGCCTGGTCGAGCGCGCCGAGCGGCTGGTGATCTCGCTGGTCGCGGCCGGTTTCGCGGGCCTGCACAAGTTCGGTGTGCCGGGCATCCAGTGGCTGCTGCCGATCGCGCTGTGGATCGTCGCGGCGGGCAGCCTGGTCACCCTGGTGCAGCGG